>JAQXRL010000001.1 GCA_029218505.1 Eubacteriales bacterium
TAACCGTGCAGCTTTCGCGCCAATTGACCCACATACGCCTCGTCCGGATTGCACCGGGAATGGGCCTCTCCCCGGGCGTCTACATGCGCTTCAAAACAGCCATGGGTAACGCTGTCTCCCAAACACGCAATGAGCACCGGCGCATTTTCCCGGGCATTGGCGTTGCGCGCCGCCATTTTTTCTACAATTCGCATTCAGATTCCCCCGCAAATCATGCCATCGGTTGGGAAAAGGTATGGAATCCGCTGCCAATCTCATGGGTTTTCCCGGCAAAGACCACCGTGGCCCGGGCGCCAAAGGGAACCGTCACATGCAGATGCAGCGCGCCATAGCGCTTCATCCAACGCACGCTCACCTCTCCTTTCACGGTATCCACCACCGCCTGCGCGCTCATGAGCTCTTCCGGAATGTACGGCTGAATCCGAATGCGGGAATATCCCGGTTCCAGCGGACGAATGCCGCCCAGATACGCATAGAACCAGTAGTCGATCGCCCCGAACATCGGATGATTGTGCGAATTCATTCCGGGATTTTTCTTGAGTTCAAACCGTTCCCAAATGGTGGTTGCCTCCTGTTGCAACATGTATCCGAAGGACGGATACTGCTGCCGGGTAATCAGTCTCCACGCGTCTTCCAGATATCCGTATTCGCTGAGCACATCCATGAGATACCGCGTGCACAAATTGCCCGTGGTGATGCGGCCATCGTTGGCAACCAACGCATCGTGAATGCGTTTTGCCGCGCGGGGCGCATCCTCGGCCGGCAGAATGCCCAGCCACAGGGCAAACGCCTGACACCCCTGAGAACCGGTGGCCACCTTTGCTTCGTCCGCGTCATACCATTTTTCCAGCAGGGCCTTTTTCACCCGTTCGCCAACCTCCGCCCAATGCGCGGCATCCTCTTCGCGTCCCAAAGCTTCCGCCATTTGACAAAGCATCCGGCAATTGTAATAAGAATATCCCGTGGACATAAATTCGCCGGGCGTAACGGCGGATTTTGCACCGTCGCCTCTGGATCCTTCAATGCACGCATCTATCGGCCCGGCCCAGTCGCCATAATAGCTGTAATTGACAATCCCATTCTCGCTGTGGGCCAGCAGACAATTCTCCCATGCCGCAAAGCGTTCAAACGCTTCTTCCAAAATGTCCCGGTCGCCCAAGTGCCGGTACGCCTCCATGCCCGCCACAAGAAAACTGGAACAGACGGGATCCGCCGGCCTGCTGCCAAACACATACGGCGCCGTGCAGGTGATCGCGCCGTCTTCATCCTGTTCATCCATCAAATCGCCAATCAGCTTGGGAAACATGCGCCCAATATCAAAATTGTATGGCGTTTCCTCAAAGCGGACGGTGGCGTCGTTCATCCAGCCCTGGCGCTCATCCCGCTGGGGACAGTCCGTAAGAATGCTGTGCTGGTTCGCGCGCTCCGTCGCAACGCAAGCTTCATGAATCCTGGTCACCAGCGCGTCGCCGCAGCGAAAACTGGAGCCCATTTCCAAATCCGTGTGCAATTCCACAGCTTCGATCTTCCGCAAATCATATTGCGTATTCAGCCCTTCCACCAATACATAGCGGAATCCATGATACGTAAAGATCGGCTGCCAAACCTGGAGATCTCTCCCGTCGCCGCTGGCAATATAGGTATCGGTGGCTTTCGCCTGTCGCAGCGGGGCGGTAAACAGCGAACCATCCTCGTCCAATTCCTCCGCATGAGACACGCGAATTGTCTGCCCGGGCGCCATGATTTCGGGCAACGTCACGCGCACCACGCCGGCAATGTTTTGGCCAAAATCGTACACCGTCTTCCCCTCGGCCAAGCTCCAGGAAGCAATGGGCGGACGCGCATTGTGTTCCACAATCGGATTGAGCAGCATCGGCTTCATGCGCCCACCGGGTCCGTCCAAAACCTTCGCCGGGGCAAAGCCCGCATATCCGGGCAAATTCCACCCCATGCTCGTCTGGTTCGCATCGTATGTTTCTCCGTCGAACAAATCGTTCTGAAAATGCGCCCCTCTTCCCCATTGCCATGCCTCGTCCGTCACAATCCATTCCTCGCCGCCGTCCACATATCGGATGCGCAGCATGGCCGTAAACATGGGTTGCCCTGCAAAGGCGTATTCCCGTTTCGTGCTGTAGACCGCGGTTTTCCGGTCGGACAAAACGTTTCGCCGCCAGCCTTCTCCCACCATGGTGCCCAGACAATTGGCGCCCCTGCGCAATTTTTGTTCAAACCCAGGATATGTAACATACTGGCATGTGCGGCTATAATCGGTGTGCGCCGGATCCAGCGCGGCGTTATCCAGCGCTTCGCCGTTGAGAAACAGCTTCTGATACCCGATGCCGCATGCGTACAACACTGCGGACGCCACTTCCCGCTCCACGCGAAATTCCCGGCGCAGATACACCGTGCGCCCTTTTTCGTCCTGTGCCGCGCCAATCCATCCGGCTTTCCATTCCACCGAAGCATTGTAGAAAACAGCGGCATAGGGCAGGCTCACATTCCCCGCATCGTCCCGAATTTGGATTTCCAGCGAAAGCGGAACCGCTTCGGGCAGTGCCGGTCCCCCATAGCGCATTTCCTGTTCCTTCTTTTCCACCCAGCCGCTATCCCAATCCAGATTCCCGCCATGCACGCGCACGCGACAAGCCGATTGCAGCGCATTTTTGCGGTCGCTGACGGCGCCCCAGGTGAAGATTGCCGGCTTGCTGCCATCCACCAATCGAGTGCGCACGCTTTCCTGCAAACGTCCATAATTCACGGAAACATTTTTCAACCGAAACACGAAACTCTCCTCCTCTGTTTTCGCCTCTTCGCCTATTTTGTGGAACGCCTCCAAACGATTTCACAAGGCAACAGCCTTTCCATGCGGTCTTCCTGAAGCGCGTTCCCCTGCGCCATGTCCAGGATTTTGTCCACTGCGTCGGAAGCCAATGCGCGAATGTCCTGGCGCACCGTGGTGATCGGCACCGGCGATACCTCCGCGAAAATCACGTCGTCATATCCGGTAACGGCGATGTCCTCCGGAACGCGCACTCCCCGTTCCATCAGAGCGTTCACCACGCCCAGCGCCATCATGTCGTTCACACACATATACGCGTCCGCATCCAATTCGTCCAGACTTCGGATCAATTGCTGCGCCTGCGCATACCGAACCTCCTCCAAATGATAAATTCTCCGGTATTCCAACCCGTTTTCTTCCAAAAAATCCAAATAGCCCCTTGTTCTCCGATCCAGGCTGTACACGCCGTCCGCTCCGCTAAGCAGCGCAATGCGCCTGCGCCCCTGCCGGAATAACGCCGCCGCCATCTGCTTCATGCCATCGTACAAATCGCACATGACGTAAGGACGCCCCGATTCCGGATAGGTGGACGTAACCAGCAACACCGGAATTCCCGCTTCATCCAGCATGTTCAGATATCCGGGATTGTCGTTTGGCGTGTTGACCGGCGCCAGCAGCAGCGCATCCATCCGGTTTTCAATCATTTCGTTGACAATCTTTCGCTCCGTCAAACGGGAATTCATGCTGGTGGAAATGGACAACCCATATCCGCTGGTGCACAGGTCATTGAAAATATATTGTGCCAGCGACGCGTAATACACGTTTTCTATGTCCGGCAAAATCAACCCAATCTGCCGGCTTTTTTGCGTCACCAGCATGCGCGCGTACGGGTTTGGCCGGTATCCCATTTCCCGCGCCAGTTTCTCCACACGACGCCGCGTCTGCGCATTCACCTTGTCGCTTCCGTTCAGCGACAACGACACCGTCGCAATGGATACGCCCGCTCTCCGTGCAATGTCCTTCAAGTTAACATTCATAGCACACGTCCAATCTAAAACGTTTTAATATCATCATTATACTTCATTTTTTGGGTTTGTCAACCCATAGAATCCAAAAAACCGCAGGCAGCAAAGAACCCCGGGCCGATTGAAACGGCCCGGGGCAGACTGTCAAAAAAGATTGCGCAGGACATCCAGATGAATCAGACGCGGCGGCGTGTACGTCGCGTCTGGTTTTTCCAGAGCGCAAGCGGCGGAAAAACAGTTCGTCTGGTCAGGATTGCGCCCAGAAAATTGTGAGATTTTCAGCAATCCGCAGTCTTTTTCCTCCTCCGTGAAAATCCTCAGATTTTCACGGAACGTGTCAAAATGTTTTTTGACACGCAGCCCCGGGCCAATTGAAACGGCCCGGGGCAGATCCGGGAAAGCTGCACGCCTGCAGGTGTTATTGTGCGGCGGAAGCAATCTGGAACGCCTCCGCAAAATCAATGGCATGGGTGCGCAGATGATGCCGTATGTGTTGAAACACCTGCACTTCCTGGCAATCGCTGTTCAAGGCGTCGGAAATATCCAGGAAGGCGCAGCCGGCACTCTTTGCGATCTGTTTGATTCCTTCGTTTGC
>JAQXRL010000002.1 GCA_029218505.1 Eubacteriales bacterium
CATTTCCCGCAAATATTGCGTCAGGTTTTCTGCCATGCGCTTGGTGAGCGTGGTAACGAGAACGCGCTGTCCTTGTTGCGTCACCGTGCGGATTTCGCTGAGCAGATCGTCTACCTGCCCCTGCGCCGGGCGCACAATCACTTCCGGGTCAATCAGCCCCGTAGGGCGGATGATCTGCTCCACCACCTGTTGGGCGTGTTCCATTTCATAAGGTCCCGGCGTGGCGGAAACGTAAATCAGTTGGTGCGTCTTTTGCTCAAATTCATGAAAGCGCAAAGGACGGTTGTCAAACGCCGACGGCAGCCGAAACCCATAATCCACCAGCGATCGCTTGCGCGCATAGTCCCCGTTGTACATGGCGCGTATCTGCGGAATGGTAACGTGGGCTTCGTCGATGAACACGAGAAAGTCCTTGGGAAAATAGTCCAACAGCGTGAATGGCGCTTCGCCGCTTTGGCGGCCGTCAAAATAACGGGAATAGTTTTCGATGCCCGTGCAGTAGCCGATTTCCCGCAGCATTTCAATATCGTAATTCGTGCGCTGCTGCAATCTTTGCGCCTCCAGCAGACGGCCAGATTCCTGGAATTGCCGCGTTTGCTCCTGAAGATCGTCCTCGATCTGGCGGATGCATTGATCCAATTTGTCCCGGGACGTGGCATAATGGGAAGCGGGAAAGATGAGAACATGGTTCAGGTATCGCAAAACATGACCGGTCGTCACTTCGATTTCCGCAATGCGTTCGATTTCGTCCGCGAAAAACTCAACGCGAAGCGCTTTTTCCTGCTCTGCGGCGGGAATGATTTCCACGGTTTCGCCACGTACCCGGAAACTGCCGCGTTCGCTTTCAAAATCGTTGCGGGTGAATTGGATTTCCACCAATTTGCGCAGCAATTCATCCCGATCCAAGGTCTGCCCTTCTCGCAGAGAGATGGATAACCCTTCGTATTCCGCGGGATCTCCCAAACCATAGATGCAGCTGACCGAGGCAACGATGATCACGTCTCTGCGTTCGGAAAGCCAGGAAGTAGCGCTGTGACGCATGCGGTCAATCTCATCGTTGATGGAAGAATCCTTCTCAATGAAGGTGTCCGTGGACGGAATGTAGGCTTCCGGCTGATAATAATCATAATAGGAAACAAAATATCCAACCGCATTTTCCGGAAAAAATTCGCGGAATTCCGATGCGAGTTGGGCGGCCAGCGTTTTATTGTGGGCGATAATCAACGCCGGCCGATTCAGGTTCTTGATGATATTCGCCATGGTGAAGGTTTTGCCAGAGCCGGTAACGCCCAGCAGCACCTGGTGGCGCAGGCCTCGTTCCACGCCCTCCGTGAGCTTTTGAATGGCTTGAGGCTGATCCCCTGTGGGCTGATATTCTGAATGCAGTTGATACATGACAAACCCTCCCTTCCATTGGTGAAAGCCGGGAATACAGACAGGATGAAACCCGTTCATTTATTATACCATCTTTGCGCGGAATGTTCCAGCAATCCGGCATGCGAATAAAAAAATTAAACATACGTTCGGTTTTGCGTGCAACAGACTTTGGTTTTTAGAAACAGACCTTGGAATGAAATGCAAAAAGCGCACGCGGCCATGCCATGTGCGCTTTGGGAAACATGCGGCTCTATTCCTCGTCTTCGTCTGCCTCTGCAATTTCCAAATAGGCTTCGAAAACGTCGTCCAGTTCTTCGTCGTCATCCACGCTGACGTAGGTGTCGTTGCCGTCTTCGTCGGTCTCAATTTTCAGAATTACCAATTCATCCTCGCCCACATCTTCCATGGGATCCAACGGTACCAGGCAGATATAGTTGCTGCCCTTATGTTCCAACGTCATGAGATGTTCAAAACGAACTTCTTTTCCGTCCTCGTCAATGAGCTCTACCACGTCGTCGGGTTGCATGTTCATTTCCTGATCTTCATTCATACGCCATACACCTCTTATATTCGGTAGGTTATCATTTCTGTCATCCGGCCAACCACCGAAATCCAGAAAGGATTGCAAAATATAGCATGCCGCCAATTTGTCTACCACGTCTTTGCGCTTTTCCCGACGAACATTTCCTTCCAACAGGACGCGCGTGGCGCTTTGGGTGGTAAGACGTTCGTCCTGAAAGCGCACGTTCAGGCCAAGCTGGGCCAATTCTGCGGCGAATTCCCGGATGTGCTGGGCCTGAAACCCCTCGCTGCCATCCATGTTTTTGGGAAGTCCGATTAGAATTCGGTCTGTTTCATACTGTTGACAAAGCTCCAGGATGCGACTTTGGTCGTTTTTTGCGCCTTTGCTCCAGATGGTTTCCACGCCCTGGGCAGTAATGTCCAGCGGATCGGATACGGCCACGCCGATGCGTTTTGCGCCAACATCCAAACAAAGCACCCGCATGGCTCACACCACCTTCACACAGAATTGAGGACAGACCTGGGCGCAATAACCGCACAAGATGCAGCGGGTTTGGTCGGGAACGGCGCGTCCGTTGATCACGTGAATGGCGTTTTGCGGACAGCGCCGTTCGCAGTTTCCGCAACCTTCGCACCAATCGTGCACCATCAAATGACGCGTGCGATTTCGCAATGGAGAAAGCAGGTTTTCTGCGTTTGCGGCATTTTCGAAGGCAGCGACGTCCGCGTCGATTTCTTCAAAGGATTGCATGCCCATGGCCACGGCGTCGATATCCGGTTGGGTCAGAATGTATTGCAGCGCGCTGGCGGAATCATGAATCAGATGGCCACCGCCAAGGGGCTTCATGGCGAAAATTCCGACGCCACGTTGGTGGGCCTGATGGATGGCAACTTCCATATCCTGCCGCGATCCGTCGCGAATGCCAATGCCGCGCTGGTTGATCAGCGGATGTACCACCTGGATTTGCGGAAAGCGCCGGGTAGCGGCCACGCAACCGGCGTAGTGCGTACTGACGCCCACGGCGCCAATGCGCCCAAGTTCCCGCTGCCGCGTCAGGTAGTTGAGCGCCTCCTCATGCCCGCGCAAGGTATACAGGGACTCCTGTTCATGCAGCATAAACAGATCGATATACTCCCGGCCGACGCCCCGATATGCCCGTTCCAGGGCCTCGCTGGCGGTCTTTTCATCCCAGCAATACGCCTTTGTACTGATAACATACTCCGGAGCGGACTTCAGCGCTTCCCGAATATGGGGATATGTGCCGTACAAATCCGCCGTATCAAGAAAGCGGACGCCGCGCTCATATGCGTAAGCGAGCAGCGCAGCGCCCTGACGTACCGTCATATTCTTTTGTAACGGCGACATGGTCAGAGTGCCAAAACAAAGCTTGGAGACCTGAATTCCCGTGTCGCCAAGGATAGAAAATTGCATGAACTCAGCCTTTTTCGTGCTCTACCACATAGAATCGCACGAACTCCTCCAGGATTTCATCCCGTTCCAGACGCCGAATGAGGGAACGGGCGTTGTTGTAGCTGGTTATGTAGGTTGGATCTCCGGAAATGATGTAGCCCACCAGCTGCATAATTGGATCGTGGCCCTTGGCTTTGAGCGCCTGATACACGACCCGGATGATGTCCTCCGCGGATTCCGGCGCATCCGCAGGCAGGCGAAAGTTCCTTGTCTCGCCCATTTTTCCGTTCATAGCGCACCGCCTTTCCTGCCATTGCTAATATACATTATATCACATCCTTAGGAAGATTTCAAATGTTTTCGTCCTTCTGAACATAAACTCTAAACAGTGTTCGAATCGCCATCAAGAAAGGAAGCGCAATTAGCATACCGCCGATTCCGGACAGCGTAGAGCCGGCGAACACCGCCAGCAAAACGCTGGCAGGGCTTAATCCGGTAAGTCCGCCCATAATTCTGGGAGAGATGATCATGCCGTCCAACTGCTGTACCACCGCCAATACCACGGCGGCAAGGATTGCCTGGCGCAGGCCACCCTGCAAGGCCATGATCACGGCGGGAATGGAGCCCAGGATGGGCCCGAAATAGGGAATGAGGTTCAAAATGCCAACGAGCAAGCCCAGCACGAGGGCAGAAGGCACCTTGACCAGCATGAGTCCCGCGGCGGAAAGCACGCCCACGACCAGGCTGATCATTGCCTGCCCGCGCACATATAAATACATTTCCCGGCGAACGGCATTGCCCATGCGCACGGCGCGTTTGCGGCATTTTGAAGGAATGAACAGTTCCAGACGCAGCAAAAGCCGCTCCCGGTCTATCAGAAAAAAACAGGCCAGCGTGCCCGAAAGCACCAGCTTATACATGTTTCCCGCCAAATTGCCTGCCAACGTGATGGTATCAGAAAAAAAGCCGTCCGTATTGGAAAGCAGACCGCTGAGAGAAGGAAGGACAACTCCATATTTTTCCGCCCATTGGGCAAGGTTGGCGTAGACGCTCTGGAAGTATTCCGCAAAGGCGGAAAGCGCGTCGCCCACGGCGCTTAGCTGCAAAATCAGCGGCGGCACGGCCAAATAGACCAGCGCCGCGAAAACCATCAAAACGCCCAGGATGCTCAGCAAGGCGGAAACGCCTCTGGGCATCCTGCGTTCCAGCCTTGCACACAGCGGCTTGAGCAGAAAGGCGATAACCGCCGCCAGCAAAACGACTTGCGCCACCTGTGAAGCTGTGCTTCGAAACAGGAGCGTTACAGCCAGGATTCCCGTAATTGCCAGGACGACCCGCAGGATACCGTGCACATTTCTGCCCATGCCGTTTCACCGTTACTTCTTTCCGAAAAGTTCGTCCGTTTTGTTGGCCACCCAATGACCGCCCTGAGCGGCCAGACGGTTTAGCTTGCGCTGGTTTTGCCAATTCATGACGCCATAAATCGTTGCCGCTGCGCCGCCTAGGAGCGCGCCGGTAACCAGACCTTTCATCATTCCGCCTCGCATGCAGTATTTCCCTCCTTTGATTCCGTGATTTCGTCCTCCACGACGATATTGCCCGTGTCGGGATCCACGCGGAAGTGCTGCACCAGCCCTCGACCGTGCATCAAATCATCCCATACGCCCCGGGAAAGCTCCAATGCATCCACGGTGAAGCTGATTTCGTTGACCATTGCGTCAACAATTGCGCCCAGCCTGCGTCCATCGGTGGATACCGCGCGCCGGAACAACGCACGCTGGCAAATTCGTTTGCGCGCGCCGGGGCTGTCTGTAATCACTGCGACGCGCCCCAGCATGGCGATGTGCTCTGCCGGGATATAACGTGCGCCGCAAAGCCCCGCGTCAATCCATAGACCTTCCAGGCGCGTTAGATCTTCTGAAAGATGTGCTTGCGCGGCGCGTCCTACCCGGCGTTGATCCATCACGACGTTCATTCCCGTCATTCCTCGAATGCTTTTGATGCCAACGCACCTCCACGAATTTTGTCGGGCAGCTGTATTTTTCCCGCCGCAAAAGCTTTGATGTATGGAAGAATGTGCAGAAAAAAACTTCATTTGCCAATTCTTTTTTTCGCGTGTATAATAAATATTGCATCGATATCATACGGTTCGACACAAATTCGCCATGCTTTTCTGATATTGTGATTCGAAAATGGTACCCAGGGGGTGAATGACATGGAGGAAACTCGGGGAGGATATCGAATTCTGGTGGCGGACGACGACATCAACGTCCATCAATCCCTGAACGCGTATTTTCGGCGTGAGGGGTATCAAATGCTTTCTGCCTATGATGGCAGCGAAGCCATCGGACACGTGCGAAAATCCAGGCCGGATATGGTGATTTTGGACATCATGATGCCCAAAATGGACGGATTGATGGTCTGCCGGGAGATTCGCAAAGAATCCAACATTCCGATCATTATGCTTACCGCCAAGGGAGAGGAATTTGACAAGCTGTTGGGATTGGAACTGGGAGCGGATGATTATATCACAAAGCCTTTCAGCCCCAGAGAGGTTTTGGCAAGGGTAAAGGCTGTTTTGCGCCGGATGCACGAACTGCGCAATGTGGAAAAGGGCAGCCATATGGTAATTGGAAACCTGGATATCGACATGAGCGCCTTTCAGGTGAAGCTGGATGGAAAGATCGTGCCTTGCACGCCGAAGGAAATCGAGATTTTGTGGACGCTGGCCAGCAATCAGGGCATGGTGTTCAGCCGGGAACACTTGCTGCAAAGCATTTGGGGATATGATTTTTTGGGAGATACCCGCGCGGTAGACAGTCACATCAAGCGCATTCGGGCAAAACTTTGCTTTCCGGAAAACGGATGGGACATCAAAACCGTTTGGGGCGTGGGGTATCGATTTGAGGTTGGGGAAGCATAGGCGATGTTTGGCAAATTGCGCTTTCGATTCTGGAGCATTGGAGCAAAGACGCTGGTCAGCCACCTTGTGCTGGCGTTGACGGTGACGCTTTCCGTATGCTTGTTGGCATGCGCGCTTCAGCTTGCGTATGTGCGGGACATGCTCATCAACGAATTGATGGCGCGCGCGCGCAGCATTGCCGCCATGACGGAGGTGCATGAAGGCGGTTTTGCGCTGCCTAAGCCGGAAAGCATTCGGGCCTATCAGGAATTGATCAACGCCATGGTGTTATATGTGCATGGAAATTCCGTGGAAAACCAGGGAGGAGGCGCCGTTCACACCGGCATTGCAATGCCCAAGGAAGGAGACGTCTTTGTTCGCGTGGAATTTGACGAGCAACTGGACAAGGAGGTTGTGGCACGGGTTTTGCGAGGACAGGAATTTTCCGCCATGCGCAAAATGCAGTTTGCGGACGGCGTGATGCTGCTGGTGGGCGTGCCCATTTGCGAAAAAAACGGCGATACGGTGGGCGGCGTGATTGTGGCCCAGCCCATTTCCGTGTTTCGAAACCTGTCGGGCATGATGCGTGTGTTGGTGTACTTTGCTGCCGGCGCGGCGATTTTTCTGGCGGCGATTTTGGCCATGCTCCTGTCCAACGTATTGACGCGTCCCATTCGGCGCATTACCCAAACCGCGCGGTGCATGGCAGAGGGGCAGTATGCCGCCCGGATGCAGGTTTCGGGCGCGGATGAAATTGGCGAATTGGGAACGGTGCTGAATACGCTGTGCGCCAGGCTGTCAGGCTCCATTGAGCGGCTGCGGGAGGAAAAAGACAAGCTGGAATTGATCATTGCCAGCATCGGCGAGGGAATTCTCGCGGTGGATTCCCAAAAGAAGGCGTTGCATGTAAACCGCGCTTTTTTGGAACTCATGGAGACAAACAGCGCCAGCGAGGCATTGCGCAACGAAAGCGCGATCGGCGCGCTGCTGGGCGAAACCATGGAAAAAGGCAAAAGATGTGAAGCGCGGCTGGTAAATCCCTCCGGCAGGAATCTTCTGGCGGCGGCCTCTCCGTTTTTTGACGAGGAAAACCATATCGTGGGCGCGGTGGCGCTGTTGCGGGATGTGTCACAGGAAGAACGCCTGGAACAGCTGCGCCGGGATTACGTTGCAAATGTGTCTCATGAACTGCGCACGCCGCTCACGGGCATTCGCGGCATGGTAGAGCCTTTGATGGACGGATACATTGAAACGGACGAGGAGCGTCAGGATTGCTATCGCGTGATCTATCAGGAAACCCTGCGGCTGGAGAAGCTGGTGGGGGAAATGCTGGATATGTCCCGATTGCAGGATGGCCGGGCTGCGGTGGAAACGGAGATGTTGGAACTGCCGGGCATCATTCAGGCGGCGGCGAGAAGAATGCAGCCGCTGGCGGAAAAATGCGGCGTGTGCCTGTCCTGGGAGACGGACGGTACGGCGTTGGCCTGCATGGGCAACGAAAACCGTATTTTGCAGGTGTTGGTAATCTTTTTGGACAACGCGCTGAGTTTTACGCCGGAGGGAGGCAGCGTGTGCGTGTTTGGCCGGGACGGCGGAGATTGTGTGATTGCGGGCGTGCAGGACACGGGAGTAGGCATCGAACCCAAGGATCTGCCCTTTATCTGGGAACGCTTTTACAAGGCGGACAAGTCCCGTCTGCGCACCACGGGCACAGGGCTGGGGCTGGCCATCGCCAAGCTGGTGGTAGAACTCATGGGCGGCGAGATTGGCGTTCAAAGTCACCTGGGCCAAGGTTCCCGGTTTTTCTTTTCCCTGCCGAAACAAAAGTGAAGCGCGCGGCATGGATGCGATGACCGAAAAATTTCATTTTTTTCCAGAGAAAGGATGCAAAAAATTTGCCAGCCTTGAGATAATATGACGTGAATCACGAAATTTCGAGAATGTGGAGGCTGCGCATGAGTTTTGCAACAATTCGGATTCTTCTGGCCGCCTATCTGGTACAAGGAATCATTTTTGGCGCAATCACAAGGTATCTTTCGGAAAGCAAGGGCTATAACGGTGGATTTGCCTGGGGGTTTTTGCTGGGATTGATCGGTTTGCTGGTTGTGGGTTTTCGCCCGGACAACGCGAAACAAAGCATGGCGCCGGGACAAAGCATCGGGAAGGGAACGTGGACATGTTCCTGCGGATCCAAAAATTCCATGCGGCTCGAATATTGCCCAATCTGCCGGAAAACGCGCCAGGAAGCGGAAGATCGGAAATGTCCGCATTGCGGAATGTTCAATCGCGCAACGCGCGTCTTTTGCTGGTCGTGTGGAAAACCTCTAGGCACTTTCCCAAATACTTCGGCTTTGCAGGATCCTGCCATGCCGTTTGCCAGTGAAAAAGCGCATTCCTCACGGGGCAATGCCTCTTGGCTTGACGTTTTGGAACGCCTTGCAAGGCTCCAGGAACAGGGCGCGCTGACAGAAGAAGAGTTTCAGCAAAAGAAAAAAGAGGTTTTGCGCGAAAGCTGATGTCTCTTTGCGCAAAGAACCGGTGATGACAGGGGAAATCATGGCAATTTGTCCGGCTGCGCGGGGTCTTGTTCCGGAAGATGCGTTTCCTCGTCAAGGTTTTCGGCGATGAACATTTTGCGGGCGCTGTTTGCGACACATTTCGTTTCCGAAAAATCAAACCCGCCGCCGGCCAAACCGCCCGTCACGGGCACGGCTTTTCCCGAATTTACGATTCCCTTGCTGCCGAATTTTGTCAAAAACCGAAGGCCAACCTTCTGGTGGATTCAGACTGTCGAAGAACGCAGGGAGAGCACGAGAGGGCTTCGAGCCTCTCGAATTCCAAAATCGTGGCCGTGGCGGGGGCGCTTGCTTCCCCGTCCACCAGCGCGTCCAAAAGACTTTTTGACAAGCTGAGTCAACCTTCCGGTTGATTTTTGTCAAAGCGGCGCCGGGGATTTTTCGCTGATGGAAATGCCGGACAGAAGGCATATGCCAGCGTTTGCACCTGATCGCTGCGGAGGTTGCAGCCCGCCATGGAGGCGACGTCTGCAAGCATGCGCATTTGAACGCAAGACACGCTGCCGATGTTCGCGGGAAGGGAAACCGGCAGGGGAATCAAACCTCCAAGTCCGGTCAAAAAGCCATTTGTTCGATGGATTCGCTCATTTTTGGAATGCCATGGACGCATTTGCCATATAGCGTATCCAGCAATTCCAGAACCTGTGCCTGATCCATGCTTTGCCTCCTTTGCTGCGGGTTGGAGGGAGATCGGCAGGGTTCTTTTTGCAATTGCAAAGATGCGCTGATCCTTTGCAAGACAAGCGCATCTTTGTATTCATATGAAATTATGCCCACCACATGCCGCCGCTGATTTCTTCGAAGAGCATGGCTTCCTTCAGGGTTGCGACTGCCTTCGACAGACCTTCGGGAACGCTCATCAGGCTGTCTTCGTGTTCGATGGAGATGGGGCCGGAATATCCCACCATGCGCAATGCGCTCATCATGTCCCGCCAGACTTGCAGCGAATGGCCGTAGCCCACGGAACGGAAGATCCAGGAACGATGGATTTCGTCGCCATAATGCTTGGTGTCCAGCACGCCGTTGACGGCGGTGTTGATTTCGTCAATCTTGGTATCCTTGGCGTGGAAATAGAAAATTGCATCGCCCAGCTTGCGAATGGCGGCAACGGGATCGATGCCCTGCCAGAACAGATGGCTGGGGTCAAAGTTGGCGCCCAGGTTGTCGCCGCAGGCAGCGCGCAGCTTCAGCATGGTTTCCGGGTTGTAAACGCAGAAGCCGGGGTGCATTTCAAAGGCCACGCGCACGCCATGCTCTTTGGCGAACGCGGCTTCCTTCTTCCAATAGGGAATGAGAACCTCGTTCCACTGATATTGGAGGATTTCGGAAAAATCATCCGGCCAAGGGCAGGTGACCCAGTTGGGGGTTTTGTCTTCGGGGCAGCCGCCCGGGCAGCCGGAGAATGTGACGACCGTTTCCACACCCATTTTTTCGGCCAGCAATACGGTGTTTTCGAAGTCCTCGTGGAACTGGCGGGCGATTTCCGGCTTGGGATGTACCGCGTTTCCGTGGGTGGAAAGGGCAGCGATTTCCAGGTTATATTGCTTTAGGGTGGAGAGCATCTTGTCGATCTTTTCGGGATGTGCCAGGAAATCCTTGGCGTCGCAATGCGCCTTTCCCGGGAAGCCGCCGCAGCCGATTTCCACGGCTTGTACGCCCATGCCGGAGAGAATTTTGCAAGCTTCTTCAAAGGGCTTGTCCTGCAAAAGTACCGCAAATACGCTTAATTTCATGCTGGTTCCTCCATTTCCTGATTTGAGGCGTTGGTGTTTTGGAATCTGGACGCATTTTTGCGCCATTGTTTTCATTATATCCCATTTCTTCCCGGAAATCAAGCTTGACAAGGCTCCTATGATGTTGCTACAATGAATTGATATTCTGCCGTAGGAAGAGGGAAGGGCAATGTACGTTGTGGTAGGATTGGGAAATCCCGGCAAAAAATATGAGCACACGAGGCATAACGTGGGCTTTGATGTGGTAGATATTTTGGCGCAAAAGTACGATATTCCCTTAAAGAAGCTGCGCTGTAAAGCGGTTGTTGGGGAAGGCGTCATTGGAGGGGAACGGGTCGCGCTGGCGCTGCCGCAGACGTTTATGAATCTAAGCGGCGAAAGCGTGGTCCAGTTGATCAATTGGTATAAACCGGAGCATTCGCAGCTGATCGTGTGTTACGACGACGTGGATCTTCCCGAAGGCAAGCTGCGCTTTCGCCCTTCCGGCAGTGCCGGCACCCATAACGGCATGCGCAATATCATTTACATGTTGGGATGGGACGATTTTCCCAGGGTCCGGGTGGGAATTGGACGCCCGCCGGAGGGCTGGGATTTGAAGGATTATGTGCTGACGGGCTATCATACGCCCCAACAGCGGGAAACCATGTTTCAGGCATATACAAATGCGGCAGATACGGTGGCGAAGCTGATTTCCGGCGGCATGGATGCGGCCAGGAAACACGTGGCGGATTGCAACGGCTGACGCTTTGACGGTTGTATTGCGGCAACGGACCAAAAGGAGGACGTATGCGGGAGGAAGAAAAGCGGTTGGATTGCCTGTTCGCTCCGCTTCAGGGGCTGGACAGTTTTCAGAAGATGACGGACGCCATGAAAAAACCGGGCGTCTGCGCTGTTGCCGGCGCGGATGATTCCCAGCGCGCATATCTGTTGGCGGGAGCGAGTCTGAAATTGGGCAAGCCGTTGCTGATCATTGAATCCAACGACATGGCCGCTCAACGCATGACCGAAGACTTGGGCGCGTTTCTGGGCGGCGGCGTGCGCTTCCTTCCCGCCAGGGACGTTTCCTTTCTGAAGGCGGCGGCTTCCAGCCGGGAACTGTCCATGCGCCGAATCGAAGCGCTGGGCGCATGCGCCACGAACGATGTCCGGGTGCTGGTCACTTCTGCGGACGCCATGATGAATCGCCTGATGCCCAAGCAACGCTTTTTGGAAAACGTCATTTCCTTGGACGAATCCATGCGCATGCGCCCCACGGAGCTGATGGAGCGGCTGGTGACGGCGGGATATGAGCGCGTGGAATTGGTGGAGGCGCGCGGACAATGCGCCATGCGCGGCGGCATTTTGGACGTATATCCCATTGGATCGCCCAACGCCCTGCGCATTGAGTTCTTCGATGACGAAATCGATTCCATTCGCAGCTTCGACATCATGACCCAACGCTCCATTTCCCGCAGAAACGACGTTCGCCTGTTTCCGGCAAGCGAGGTGCTGCTGCACGGAGACGAGGCGCTGAAAGCCGCCCGGGAATTGGAATATCTGCTGCGTCATGACAGGCAGCCGGCGGCGCAGGACGACCGTCAGAAGCGCATTGAACAGGAATTTGACCTGATGCCCTTTGAAGAGTTCCTGAAGCTGACGCAGGAGGAAGAACAGGCGGAAAAAACCACGCCTGGGCGCTTGAATTTGCCCCGGCGCATATCCCAACTGGGCCGAAATTTCGAAAGGACGCTGGACGCGCTGGAAACCGGAAGAACCTTTGACGGCGCGGAAGCGTTGATTCCGGTGCTGCTGAATTATCGGGACACGGTGGCGGATTATTTGGCGGATCCGGTGGTGGTGTTTGACCAGCCGGATCGCGTTCGGGAGCGGTGCGAAAACTGTGCGCTGGAATTTACCGAAGTATTCACGTCCGCCGTAGAGCACGAGGAGGCGTTGCCCAAACAGGGAACGTTGCTGTTTTCTTACGGGGAAATTCTGGCAAGCATGAACCGGCGCAGCGTGATTACCCTGCAGCCCTTTCAGCGCACGGATGCGGATTTTCCGCCGGACAACGTTGTGAATTTTGAAATGCGCAATGCCACAGGATACCAGACCAATGTGAAGGAACTGGCACGGGACGTGGAATTGTGGAAGGAACAGGGATATTGCATTGCGCTGCTGGCCGGCGGCGTAGCCAGGGGACAGCGCTTGGAAAAGGCGTTGGCGGAACAGGGCGTGCGCGCGGTATTTTCGGAAAAAATTCCCGATGTGCTGACGCCCGGAACGCCGGAGATTTTGCCGGTAACCATCAACCGTGGATTTGTGGCGCCGGGAATTCGCCTGTCGGTCGTGTCGGAGATGGATATCTATGGCGTAAACCGTCAGAAAAACCGTTCAAAGTCCAAGTCCGGCGAAAAATTGGCGGCGTTCACCGATTTGAAAGTGGGCGATTATGTCGTCCATGAAAATCACGGCATCGGTCAATATATGGGCACGGTGCGCTTGGCCAGCGACGGTACCTACCGGGATTTTCTGCACATTCGCTATCAGGGCACCGATAAATTGTACGTTCCCACGGATCAGCTGGATCGCGTGCAAAAATACATTGGTTCGGAAGGAGAGGCGCCCAAACTCAACCGGCTTTCCGGCGGAGAATGGCAAAAGCAAAAGGCGCGCGTAAAGGCGTCCATTCAGGAAATTGCCGGGGAATTGGTAAAGCTGTATGCCCATCGGGAATCCGCGCCGGGCTATGCCTTCGAACCGGATACGCCCTGGCAGCGGGAATTCGAGGATCGCTTTCCCTTCGAAGAAACGCCGGATCAATTGGCGGCCATCGAGGATATCAAACGGGACATGGAGAAACCGCGCATTATGGATCGCCTGCTGTGCGGCGACGTGGGCTATGGAAAGACAGAGGTGGCGTTGCGGGCCATATTCAAATGCGTCATGAGCGGAAAGCAGGCGGCATTGCTGGCGCCCACCACGATTTTGGTGCAGCAGCATTACGCAACCATGCTCAACCGATTCAGCGGATTCCCGATTCGCGTGGAAACGCTGAGCCGTTTCAAATCCGCCGCGGAACAGAAGCAGGTGATCAAGGCGTTGAAGGCGGGGGAATTGGACGTGGTGGTGGGCACCCACAGACTTCTGGCCAAGGACGTTGCCTTCAAGGACTTGGGGCTGTTGGTGTTGGACGAGGAACAGCGCTTCGGCGTGGCGCACAAGGAAGCCATCAAGAAACTGAAGATGAACGTGGACGTGCTTACCCTGACGGCGACGCCCATTCCCAGAACGCTGCATATGTCCATGGTGGGAATTCGGGACATGAGCCTGCTGCAGTCTCCGCCGGAGGAACGGTATCCGGTGCAGACGTATGTGGTGGAGTATTCGGACGGCTTGGTGCGGGATGCGATCCTGCGGGAGCTTTCCAGGGGCGGACAGGTATATGTGCTGCACAATCGGGTTCAGACCATTGAAGTGATGTATCAGCGGCTGAAAAAACTGGTGCCGGAAGCGCGCATTGCCGTGGGGCATGGGCAGATGCGGGAACACGCGCTGGAGGATGTGATGCTGGACTTCTACGAAGGCAAGTTTGACGTTCTTTTGTGCACCACGATTATTGAAGCGGGGCTGGATGTTCCCAGGGCGAACACGTTGATCGTGTGCGACGCGGACAGATTTGGGCTGTCCCAACTGTATCAGTTGCGTGGACGGGTGGGGCGCAGCAACCGCTTGGCCTATGCCTACCTGACGGTAAGTCCGCAAAAGGTGCTTACCGAAACGGCGGACAAGCGTCTTGCCGCCATTCGGGAGTTTACCGAATTCGGCTCCGGTTTTCGCGTAGCCATGCGGGATTTGGAGATTCGCGGAGCGGGCAACATTTTGGGTTCCGAGCAGAGCGGCTTTATGGCCAGCGTGGGCTACGACCTGTATGTAAAAATGATCGACGAAAGCGTTCGGGAATTGCGGGGCGATGTTTCGCAGGGAGACGTGGAAACCCGGGTGGACGTCAAGGTGGATGCGTATTTGCCTCAGGAATATGTGACAAACGACCTGCTGCGCGTGGAAATGTACAAAAAAATTGCCTCCATTCGCTCCGCGGAAACCAGAGAGGATCTGGTGGAGGAATTGGTGGATCGCTTTGGCGATCCCAACCGTCCGGTGATGAACCTGATCGAGATTGCGCACCTGAAGAATCTGTGCTCGCAATTGGCCATCGATCTGGTCACGGAAAAGAATTCCCAGCTGAACATGCGGTTCTCCCTGGCGGCGGATATCGATTTGATCCGGGTGCTGGTGGCCGTAAAGAAGTTCCCCAATTGCCTGAAAGTGCAAGGAGGAAATCCACCCACGTTGGTGTATTTTGAGCGAAACAAGAGCGCGGAAGAATTGTTAAAGGGCGCGGTGAAGGTCATGGAACAGGTCGTGCAGGAATTTGCGGCAAACAAAGGCGGCGACGGGGAATGAAAAACGCGTTTTTGCCCGTGACGGAACAGGAAATGCGGGCATTGGGGTGGGATCGGCCGGATTTTGTATATGTGACGGGAGACGCCTATGTGGATCACCCCTCCTTTGGACTGGCCATTATTTCCCGGGTGTTGGAGCATGCGGGATATCGCGTGGCGATGCTGCCCCAGCCGGACTGGCACAGTTGTCATGACTTTATGCGCTTCGGCCAGCCGCGCATCGGTTTTTTGGTAACGGCGGGCGTGATTGATTCCATGGTGAACCATTACACAGCGGCGAAAAAACCCCGTTCTCAGGACGTTTACGCTCCCGGCGGAAAGGCCGGGCACAGACCGGACAGGGCGACGGTGGTGTATTGCAACCGCATTCGGGAGGCCTATCGCGGGGTTCCCATCGCCATTGGCGGCGTAGAAGCGTCGCTGCGCCGGTTTGCCCATTACGATTACTGGGACGACCGGGTGCGAAATTCCATTTTGGTGGATTCCGGTGCGGACGTGCTCATGTTCGGCATGGGAGAGCGTTCCGTGTTGCGGGTGGCGCAGTGGTTGCAAGAGGGCCGGCCGGTGGAGGAAATGCGCATTCCAGGCACCTGCGTGATGGCGAAGCGCGTGCCGGAAGGATTTGTGGAAATTGCTTCCCTGGAGGAAGTGACGGCGAGCAAGCGGGCTTATGCGTTGGCGTTTCGGGAACAGTATGAACAGCAGGATCCCGTGCGCGGAAAACCGTTGGCGCAAAAGCACGGCAAAAAATACCTTTTGCAAAATGTGCCGGACATGCCTCTTTCCCGGGAAGAATTGGATCGCGTGTACGCGCTTCCATACGCCAGAAATTGGCATCCCATGTACGACAAGGATGGCGGCGTGCCTGCGCTGGCGGAGGTAAAATATTCCATCGCCTCTGTGCGCGGATGCTTTGGAGCGTGCAATTTTTGCGCCTTAACCTTTCATCAGGGCAGAATTGTCACTTCTCGCAGCAAGAAATCCATTCTGGAAGAAGCAAAAGGCTTCGTGAAGGAGAAGGACTTCAAGGGATATATTCACGATGTAGGCGGGCCGACGGCGAATTTTCGGCGTCCTGCCTGCGATGGGCAATGGAAGCATGGCGCCTGCAAAAACAAACAGTGCCTGTTTCCTGCGCCCTGCAAAAATCTGGTGGCGGACCATCGGGAATACATGGACATCCTAAGATCGTTGCGGGAACTGGACGGCGTGAAAAAGGTGTTCGTGCGTTCTGGCATTCGCTATGACTACGTGCTTCAGGATATGAAAAGCGGGTTTCTGTCGGAAATTGCCAAACATCATGTGTCCGGTCAATTGAAGGTTGCGCCAGAGCACGTCAGTCCCCGCACGCTGCATTATATGGGCAAGCCGGGCTGCGAGGTGTACGACGACTTCGTCCGGCGGTATAAGCAAATCAACGAGCATTTGGGATTGAAACAGTATCTCGTGCCGTATTTCATGTCCAGTCATCCGGGTTGCACTTTAGAGGACGCGATTCGGTTGGCAGAATATATGAAGAAAACCGGCCAGCATCCCGATCAGGTGCAGGATTTCTACCCTACGCCGGGCACCATGTCCACCACAATGTTCTATACGGGCTTGGATCCCAGAGACATGACCGAGGTATATGTGCCCAGAAGCCCGCATGAAAAGGCGTTGCAGCGTGCCCTGATGCACTATTTTAAACCGGAGAACCGGAAACTTGTCATAGAAGCGCTGCGAAAAGCCGGTCGGGAGGATCTGATTGGTCGGGGAAAAAACTGCTTGGTCGCTCCGTATGAGATGCGAACGACGGAAAAGGTCGGCCGCGTTGAAAAAAACAGAACAAAGTCTGCGGAACGGAGAAAGAAACGGTGACGATCGCCTTGCAAAACCGACCGGTTTCGGGAAAACGCGGTTGACAAAAGTTGTATTCTTTTGATACAATAGAGCAGAACAGACCGATGTACGGAGGCGAGCGCGCGTGAGAAAGGGCGATTTGCGCAGGGAGCGGATCATTGATGCGGCCGAGGAGATATTCTTCACGAAGGGATATGAAGAAACCTCTTTGCAGGATATTTTGGATGCGCTGTCGCTGTCCAAAGGCGGTTTTTACCATCATTTTGATTCCAAGGCCAGCGTGCTGCTGGCCGTATGCGAACGCAGGGTGGAAAAGCGTTTGGCGCATGCGACGGCAGATTTGCGAACGCTGCGAGGCGGCGCATGCGAGCGCATGAACAGACTGTTGGGATTGGCAGGGTTGTTTGAACGGGAGGAACCGCGGTTTGTTGCGATGCTCATGCGGTTGAAGCTTGCCGAGGGCGATGTGCAGATCCGCGACAAAATGGCATGCGTTACGATGGAAACGCTATTGCCCTTGGCGGATGAAATTGTAGAAATGGGCCTGGAGGAGGGCGTTTTTCATACAAGATATCCCGCCACGACAGGCAGACTGTTGCTGTTGTTGGCGCGCCAGATGGACGAAGAATTTCTTCGGGAGATGTTGAAAAACGGTTGTGGCCCGGACAACGTGATCGGGCTGGTGGAACTGGCGGATACATACCGCAACGCTGCGGAACTGATGCTGAACGCGCCGTACGGCAGTCTTCGCATTGTGGATATAGACGCGCTGCTGGAGAATTACCGTGCGGCTCAGGAAGCGGCAAACGCCTTTTGCGAAGCGCAAACGGAAAGGAAGCAACCATGAAGAAGTGGAAAATATGGATCTTGATGCTGAATATTTTGCTGGTGGCGATGATTCCGGCGGGTTTGACGGAAACCGCCACGCCTGTGCCTGCCGCGAATGGCGCCACGTTGCCGGAACAGGCGGCGACGCCTGCTCCGGCCCAGGGCCAGGAAAGCGCATGGATCAATACGGACCCTTGGGGAATGATGACATTGCCGCCCTTGGCGACGGTGGAACCGGGCATTTTGTCGGGGTTTGTGATCGGGATAGATCCCGGACACCAGGCGCAGGGCAATTCAGAACGGGAAGCGGTGGCTCCGGGCAGCAGCGAAATGAAGGCCAAGGTGTCTTCCGGCACCCAGGGCGTTTCCACACGCGTGCCGGAACACGAAGTAAATCTGACGGTATCGCTGAAATTGCGGGATGCGTTGACGGGTTTGGGCGCAACGGTTTATATGACGAGAGAAACAGCGGACGTTGACATTTCCAATCAAGAGCGCGCGCTCATGATGAATGCGCACGCATGCGATTTGGTGCTGCGGCTGCACTGCAACGGTTCTACGGATTCTTCGGTGACAGGCATCGGCACCTATGTGCGCGCGACAGGCGAGGGCGCGGAAGAAAGCGCCAGGGCGGCGGAGTATGTGCTGGACGCGATGTGCGAGGCGACCGGCGCCCGACGCGATGGCCTGTTTCGGCGGGATACCTATACGGGGCTGAACTGGTCTACCGTGCCTTGCGTGCTGGTGGAGATGGGCTTTATGTCCAACCCGGAAGAAGATCAACTGTTGAACGACCCGGAATATCAGGAAATGCTGATCACGGGAATGGTGGAAGGCGTGATTTCCTACGCAATGGAGGTTCAACGCCAGCAGGAGAATGACGCAGGTTGAGATTGAGTTATATATTGAAGCGGTTCTGTTGACAAGAAGCGCGCATGCGTGTATAATCAATCAGTAAGCCGCTCGGAAGAGGCTTGTAAGGCATGCCAAATGCCGCCTCATTCCGGCGAGATTTTATGGTGGGAGGTGTAACGCGTGTACGCAGTCATTCAAACTGGTGGCAAGCAGTACCGCGTCCAGCAGGGCGACGTCATTTTCGTAGAAAAGCTTGATTGTCAGGCAGGCGACGTGGTGTCCTTTGACCAGGTGCTGCTTCTGAACAACGATGCCGAAACCAAGATCGGCGCACCCGTCGTGGCGGGCGCAAAGGTGACGGGCAAGGCCGTGGCGCAGGTAAAGAGCAGCAAGATCGTGGTCTATAAGTACAAGGCCAAGAAGAATGAGCGCAAAAAGCAGGGCCATCGTCAGCCCTACACGAAGGTCGAGATTACGGCCATTAACGGCTGATGACCACCATTGTCTTTTTTCGGAATCGGAAAAGCGGCAGTCTGTTGGGATTTGAAGCCACGGGACATGCCGGGTATGCCGACGCGGGAATGGATATTGTCTGTGCGGAAATTTCCGCGCTGACGCAGGCCACCCTGAACGGATTGAAAAACGTGTTGGGGGCGCCGGTGATCTATGACGTCGATCCGGAAGAAGCGCTGGTTACTGCCAGACTGATGCCTGAAGCAACCCAAGATCAGGAAAACGGCGCGCAGTTGCTGCTGCAAACGCTGTTGGAAGCGCTTCAGGCGATTCAAAGGGATTTTCCCCGAAATGTTCGCATCATCTTCAAGGAATGGAGGTAAAGCACATGTTTGTCATGATCCATCAACTCTTCGCGCATAAGAAGGGAATGGGCTCCTCCCGCAACGGTCGCGACAGCCATGCGCAGCGCCTGGGAACCAAGCGCTCCGATGGACAGTTTGTTCTGGGAGGCAATATCTTGGTTCGTCAGCGCGGCACTAGGATTCATCCCGGCTGCAATGTGGGAATTGGCGACGACGATACGCTGTATGCAAAGATTGACGGCGTTGTGAAGTTCGA
>JAQXRL010000003.1 GCA_029218505.1 Eubacteriales bacterium
CGCCGCACGGACTTGTATCCGGCCGATTGGCAATATCTGCCCAAGGTGGACAAATATGATTTGCGCCACACCTTCTGTTCCATGCTCTATGATGCGGATGTGGATGTCAAAACGGCGCAATATCTCATGGGACACAGCACATTGGACATGACGTTGAAAATCTACACGCATTTGTCGGACCAGAAAAAGCAGCGGTCCTACGATAAGATTTTCGCATACTTTTCAGGGAATACAGAACAGCCGGAATCACAGGATGTCAACCAGGATGTCAAAAATCCTGAAACCCCTTATTTCAAGGCATATTAAGACATTTTTTCCCTGCCTTTTAATCAGGGTGTCCGGAGTTCGAATCTCCGATGGGTCACCATCGGATGTATTTCCCCGAAAACAATGCGTTTTCGGGGTTTGTTTTTTCGGGAGGTTTCTCATGGAAAAGAAGGATCGAAGGCACACCAAAAAGAAGATCGTTTCTGCCGCCTGGGAATTGTTTTACGAGCAGGGCTACGAAAACACCACCGTTGATGACATCGTGGAAAAATCAAACACATCCAAGGGCTCCTTTTATCATTATTTCGAAGGAAAAGACGCGCTTCTCAGCTCCCTTTCCTTTCTTTTTGATGAAAAATATACCGAACTCATGGCGCAGATGCCCCCGGAAATGAACGCCTTTGAGAAATTGCTGTTTTTGAACAGCGAGCTTTTCTCCATGATTGAAAATACCGTTCCCCTGGATCTCTTGGCTCGCATGTATTCTACGCAACTCGTTACCCGCGGGGACAGACATTTGCTGGATCACAATCGCGTATACTATCGTCTTTTGCGCCAAATTGTGCTGCAAGGACAAAACCGCGGAGAAATCACACGAGAAATGACCGTGAATGAAATTACCAAAACATATGCTATGTGTGAACGCGCGTTTTTGTATGATTGGTGCATCTGCAACGGCGAATACTCTCTGAAAAACTACGCGCAGCAAATGTTGCCCATGTTTTTGGAACACATTCGCGCAAATTAACATAAAGTATTTCCTTCCGTATGGAACATAGTATAGACTTTGGTCTATATTCTTTTTCCCGATATTCTAGGATATTTTGGCTATTTATCCCTGTGTAATACCACGATTTATATAGAATTTATTCTGTATTGCAGTCTAATTTTGCATGTGGTATAGTACCTTTATTCATTTCCCCTAACCTCGTTACGAAAGGTGTTGTCCCCCATGAGTTCATCCCTGATTTTCATCTCCATTTCCATCGTTGCCTATCTGGCCATCATCATCGTCGTCGGCATTCTTTATTCCAAGCGCAACAACAGCGTGGATGAATTCTACCTTGGCGGACGCAAGCTTGGGCCGCTGGTAACCGCCATGAGCGCCGAAGCATCCGACATGTCTTCCTATCTTCTGATGGGACTGCCTGGCCTTGCCTATTTTACCGGCCTTGCGGATGTAACCTGGACGGTCATCGGCCTGGCGGTGGGCACGTATTTGAATTGGCTGTTTGTGGCCAAACGGCTGCGCAGATATAGCGAAATTGCGGGCAACGCAATCACCGTTCCGGATTTTTTCGCCAACCGTTTCCATGATTCCGGAAAGGCATTGCTGTGCATTGCCGCCGCCGTTATTATTGTCTTTTTTGTTCCATACACAGCCTCCGGGTTTGCCGCATGCGGAAAACTGTTTTCGACGTTGCTGGGCATAGATTACATTCCGGCCATGTTGGTTTCCGCGGCTGTCATCGTGCTTTACACCACACTGGGCGGTTTTCTCGCCGCCAGCATCACGGATCTGATTCAGTCCATCGTCATGACCATCGCCTTGGTCGTCGTGGTATTCTTTGGCATCCACGCTGCAGGCGGCTGGAACAACGTGCTGGAGAACGCCCGCAGCATTCCCGGATACTTGAACATGACGCACACCGCCAATGCAATAACCCATGAAAGCGGACGGTATGGCTTCATCACGATCCTGTCCACCCTGGCGTGGGGACTGGGATATTTTGGAATGCCGCACATTTTGTTGCGCTTTATGGCAATCGACGATCCCGAAAAGGTGAAGCATTCCCGGCGAATCGCCACCGTTTGGGTTGTCATTTCCATGGCTGTCGCAATTCTGATTGGCGTTGTCGGCTTGGCCATGAGCAAGGCCGGCGTCATTGAAACCTTCGAAACTTCTTCTGCCGCGGAAAAAATCATGGTTTCCATTGCCAGCTATCTCTCCAGCTTTGGCGTGTTGCCTGCGCTGATCGCCGGCGTAATCTTGGCGGGCATTCTGGCCTCCACCATGTCCACAGCCGATTCCCAGCTGTTGGCCGCCTCCTCCAGCGTTTCCCAGAATTTGTTGGGCGGCGTATTCGGTTTGAAGCTGTCCGAAAAAGCCACCATGATTGTTGCCAGATTGACCGTCATTGCGATCTCCGTGATTGGCGTATTCCTCGCCCGGGATCCCGACAGTTCCGTGTTTGGCATTGTCTCCTTTGCCTGGGCGGGCTTTGGTGCCGCCTTTGGCCCGACGATGCTCATGTGCCTGTTCTGGCGCAGAATGAACAAAGCCGGCGCTTTGGCAGGCATGATTTCCGGCGGCGCAATGGTCTTTATTTGGGAATATGTCATTACTCCGTTCGGAAAAAGCCACGGAATCAGTGTTTTGACGGTGTATGAACTGCTTCCCGCCTTCATTGTGGCCTTGATTGCCATCGTGATCGCCAGTCTTCTTACTGCCGCTCCCGAAAAATCCGTAACCGACGATTTCGACAAAGTTTCT
>JAQXRL010000004.1 GCA_029218505.1 Eubacteriales bacterium
CATAATCGTCATCAGCAAATCAAGTGCAGACTGTGCATCTGTGATTACTGTTTCCCCGCTATTTACAACAGCACATATTACGCCGTTTTTCTCAATTTTTGTAATATCCATTCTGAATAATCCTCCAAATTCCGATTTGTCGGTCTGCTCGGTTCCATATTATCACAAAACCGTAGAATATGCAACAACAGCCACAGCAGCGTTTCCTGCTGCGACTGTTCACTGTCTTATGAACACCGAGGGCATCGAGACGGTTGTCAATTCCACGCTTTGCAAATCTTCTTTTCAGGGATTCCTTCCCCGTTCTATTCTGTCTTGTACCATCTTGATTCACCTTGGAGTCACGGCCGCGATATGGCTCCATGCCTTTTGCGAAAGCTTTTTCTTCACGCCCCCAGTTTCACCGGAAGCGCGCCTTTTCGGCGAACAAGCAAAACGTCCGCATGTCTTTTTCACGTGCGGACGTTGCAATCTGTTAGAATTACCGCTGCTCTGTCTTGCGAATCTTTCCGGAAATCGTGCGGGGCATGGACGCAACAAACTCCACGATGCGAATCCATTTATATTCCGCCAGACGATGGTTGCATGTATCCCGAATTTCCCGCTGCAATTCCGGCGATGCCGTATATCCAGGCGCCAGCACCACCACAGCCTTGATGGCCTGCCCTCGCAACGGATCCGGTACCCCTACCACCGAGCACTCCATGACCGCAGGATGTTCCATCAGCACATTCTCGATTTCAAACGGTCCAACGCGGAAACCGCCTGTTTTGATTACGTCGTCAATGCGGCCATGAAACCAAAAATACCCTTCCTCGTCCCGGCGGGCGGTATCTCCGGTGTGATATACGCCGTCCCTCCAAACATGGGCGTACAGCTCGTCGTTGCCGCAATAGCCGCAAAAGATTCCGTCCTGCCGCCCCGTTCCGGAAGGAACGACCACCACTTCGCCCACTTCGTCTCCCTGACACGGGCTGCCATCTTCCCGCACAAGCTCCACGTGGTATAGAGGAGTCGGCTTTCCCATGGATCCGGGGCGCGCCGTCATTCCCCGCAAATTTGCCAACATCAGCGTAGATTCCGTTTGACCATAGCCCTCCGCCAGCGCAATTCCCGTCGCTTCATAAAAGCGCCGGAACACCTCTGGATTCAGCGCCTCCCCGGCCGTGGACGCGTGTCGCAAACTGGGCATCTCTCCAACGCCCTTTTTCACCAAATACCGATACACCGTAGGAGGCGCACAGAACGTGGTTACGCCATAACGATTGATGGTGTGCACCAATTGTCTTGGATCAAAATTGTCAAAATCATAGACCATGACCGCGCTTCCCGCCAACCATTGGCCATATATTTTCCCCCAGGACGCCTTGCCCCAGCCCGTTTCCGCTACGGTAAAATGCAACCCGCCATCCACGACCTGCTGCCAATATACCGCCGTAAGGATGTGCGCCAAAGTATAGGTGTGATCGTGCATTACGCCTTTGGGAAACCCCGTGGTTCCGGAGGTAAAATACATAATCATTGGCTCGTGCACGTGCGTATCCACCCGCGCAAATTGCGCGGACGCCTGGGCAATTTGTTCGGTTAGATTTTCGAACCCCTGCCGCGACTGACGCACCGTCCAGAATTTGCGCAGGCTCGGACATTCCGCCCGCACTTCATCAATGCGGTCCAGCACATCGCCCTCCGGCGTGGCAATCACTGCGGCAATTTCCGCGCTGTTGACTCGATAGGCAATGTCCTTCGCCGTAAGCATGTGGGTCACCGGAATCAAAACCGCGCCCAACTTGTGCAATGCCACGGCGCAATACCAGTATTCATAATTTCGCTTGAGGGCCACCATCACGCGATCGCCCTTGCGAACGCCGCCCAACGCCAGCGCGTTGGCAGTCTGGTTGCTCAAGCATTGCATCTCCGCAAAGGAAAAAATGCGTTCTTCTCCCGTTGCACTGCACCATACCAGCGCCGTCTTATCCGGCGTTTGCGCGGCAATTCGATCCACCACGTCATACCCGAAGTTGTAGTTTTCCGAATACTTCAGCCTGAATTCGGTGAGCACGCCCTGTTCATCAAACGTTTCTTCGCAAAAATCCCGATAAATGCTCATGTTTCCGCCTCCAATAGCCGCTTTCCCGCCGCGCATGCCTGCGGATTGCGCCTGTTCAGATTCACGGGACGCCGCGTTTGCCGGTCCACAAAGCAATGGCTGCTGGTACCGGACGCCGCGAGCTTGCCATCCTCCGTCTCCATCCGATACGCAAACGCCATGCGCACACCATTGAACGCGGTCATTTTCACAAAAATACGAACCTGCTCATCGTAATGCACGGATTGTATATATTTGCAGGCGACATCCACCACGGGAATGATGATTTCCTCCCGCTCCAGGTCCATACAGTCCAGGCCGCCCTGCCGCATAAAATCCAGACGGGCTTCTTCCATCCATCGAATGTAATTTGCGTGATGCACAATGCTCATTTGGTCGGTTTCATAATAAAACGCCCTGCGAAGATATGGTTTCATAAGCTTTCTTCCGTTTCCTCCGTCCTTCCAATGGCGCGAAAACGCGCGTAACGCCGCTCCGGCAATTCCTCCCGGGGGATTTCACACAATCCGCACAGCGTTTGGGAAATCTCCTGTCGAAGCCACAGATAAAACGCGTCCTTGCCCAGATCCATTTCCGGAATGATTCGCTCAACCACGCCCAATTCCAATGCGCATTCCGAGGTGAGTTTCAAACTTTCCGCAGCTTCGGCAGCTTTGGCGGCATCCTTCCACAGAATACTGGCGCAGCCTTCCGGCGAAATCACCGAATACACTGCGTTTTCCAACATCCACACCTGATCCGCCACGGCCAACGCCAATGCGCCGCCGCTGCCACCCTCTCCAATGAGGATCGTCAGCATGGGAACCGTCAGGCCCATCATTTCCACCAAATTTTCCGCAATTGCCTGACCTTGACCCCGTTCTTCCGCCCCAATCCCGCAATAGGCGCCGGAAGTATCCACCAGGCACACCACCGGCCGGCCAAATTTTTCCGCCTGTCGCATCAATCGAAGCGCTTTCCTGTAACCTTCCGGATGGGGCGCGCCAAAGTTTCGCGCCACGCGTTCCCGGGCGTTTCTTCCCTTTTCAATGGCGATGACCGTGACCGGCTTTCCTTCCAGGCGGGCAATTCCTCCCATCACGGCCATGTCGTCTCCAAAGCGCCGGTCGCCATGCATCTCGAAAAAATCCTGAAAAACATGGGAAATATAATCCGCCGCCGTGGGTCTGCCGTTTGCGCGAGCCAGGCGAACCCGCTCATAGGCCGTTTTTGCCATCGCCGGATTCCTCCTTTTTATGCATTTCCAGCAGATAGGACAGCACGCGCCGTTGGTTTTTCCGCGCCACAATGGAATCCACGAAGCCGTGTTCCAACAAAAATTCCGCGCGCTGGAATCCCTGGGGCAGCTTCTTGTGCGCGCTTTGCTCAATCACACGCGTTCCGGCAAACCCCACCATTGCGCCGGGTTCCGCCAAGATTACGTCGCCTTCCATGGCAAAGCTGGCCGTAACGCCGCCGGTGGTGGGATCCGTCAGTACGGTCAAATAAAACAACCCCGCGTCGGCGTGCTTGCGTACCGCGCCGGACGTCTTTGCCATCTGCATCAGGGAGAGAATTCCCTCCTGCATTCGCGCGCCGCCGGAAACCGTGAACCCCACTACGCTCATCCCATGCATCGTGGCATATTCAAACAATCTGGTAATCTTCTCGCCTACCGCCTGACCCATGGAGCCCATCATAAAGCCCGGTTCCATGACAAACAAGCAGCAGGAAGCGCCTTGAATGGCGCACCGGCCGCACACCACCGCTTCCCGTTCCCCACAGGCGTTGCGTGCGCTGGCCAACCGGTCTGCATAGCCGGGAAAATTCAAGCGATCCGGACAGGTGAGTTCTCTGTCAAATTCCTCAAACGTGTCCGGATCGCACAAAAACCGAATCCGTTGACGGGCGTTCATGCGAAAATGATGCCCGCACGCACAGACATTGAAGTTGTCCCAAATCTCGCTAATGGGCATAGAGCGATGGCAGTTGGGGCATTGCTGGGTCGCTTCGTTTTCAATTCCCGCCGCAGACGCCATCTGCCGTCCGCCCTTTTCCAGTTCATTTTGCGCCTTGCGCAAAAATTGAATGAACGGCACCGGCCGCACCTCACTTTGCAAAGAAATCCAAATCGTACGTTCCGCCATGGAACGCCGGACTGGAAGTGATATCAATTTGTTCTTCGATGTTATTCTCTACGCCGTCAATCACCAGTTCACACAGCGCCGCCTGCATTTTTCGAAGCGCTTCTTCCCGGGTTGCCGCATACACGATCAACTTGCCCAGCAGAGGATCATAATGCGGCGGCACCACGGCGCCCACGGTCAAGAAAGTATCAAAACGAACGAACGGGCCTCCCGGAACGTGCAAAAACTCAACCTTGCCAGGCCGCGACGCGTTGATGCGGCACTCTATGGAACAGCCTTGCAGCCGCACATCTTTCTGGGAAAACCCCAGTTCCACACCCGCCGCAACGCGAATTTGCCATTTCACCAAGTCAAATCCGGTAAGGATTTCCGTCACACCATGCTCCACCTGGAGCCGCACGTTCATTTCCATGAAATAGCAATCGCCCGTGGCCACGTCCATCAAAAATTCCAGGGTGCCCACGCCAACGTATCCCAACTGCTTCACCGCACGCGCACATTGCTCCATCAAAGCCGCGCGGTGCGCCTCGTCCAACGCGGGCGACGGGGATTCCTCAATCAGCTTTTGATGGCAGCGTTGGATGGAACAATCCCGCTCGCCAAGGCACACCACGTTTCCCGCTTCGTCCGCCAGCACCTGCACCTCAATGTGGCGCGCAGGATGCACATATTTCTCCATATATACCGCGCTGTCGCCAAACGCGGCCTCGCCTTCGCTGGAAGCGGCGTGAAACGCATTTTCCATATCCTGTTGGCTGAAAACCAGCCGAATTCCCCGGCCGCCGCCGCCGGAGCGCGCTTTCAGCATGACCGGATACCCAATTTCTTCCGCCGCGGAAATTGCCTCCGCCACATCCTTCAACACAGGCGTGCCGGGAATCACCGGCAGTCCCGCCTCCGCAGCCATGCGCTTCAGGCGTTCCTTGTCTCCAAGCCGGCGCATGCTCTGGGCGGAAGGTCCAATAAACGCAATGCCGTTTCTTTCGCAAAGCGTGGCAAAATCCGCGTTTTCGGAAAGAAAGCCATACCCGGGATGAATCGCCTGGGCGCCCGCTGCCACCGCCGCGGAAACAATGTGCTCTCCATTCAGATAACTTTCCGCCGATGCCGCGCCGCCGATGCAAAAGCTCTCGTCCGCCAGGGCCACATGCAGGCTCTCTGCATCCGCCGTCGAATATACCGCCACGGTTTGAATGCCCATTTCCTTGCAGGCGCGGATGATGCGAACCGCGATTTCGCCACGATTGGCAATCAGAATCTTGGAAAACATTGATTACTCCCCCATGATGGCAAAGGAAAACTCGGCTTTTGCGCAAAGCTTATCCCCCACCATGGCCTTTCCTTCCGCGAAATAAAAGGGCGGCTTCGCCCGAATCAGCCGGCATTCGGTGGAAATGACTTCTCCCGGACGCACCGGATTGCGAAAACGCACCTTATCCAGTCCGGTATAATATGGCGTCTTCCCCTCCGTCATTTGGTTCTGCATCAGCACGCAGGCGCTTTGGGCCAAAATCTCCAGCAGGATGACCCCGGGAACCACAGGATTTCCCGGAAAATGTCCCCGCAAAAAGAATTCATCTCCCCGCACGCGATAACTGCCCACCGCGCTGTCTTCCTGCAAAGTCGCTTCGTCCAGCAACAGCATATCGTCCCGATGCGGAAGGATTTTCATCAACGCCTCTCGGTTCATGCCTGCTCCTTTCTCAGGCGGAACAGCACATGACCGTAATCCACCACCTGACCGTTTCCCACGCAAACCTCCGCAATGACGCCGTCCTGTTCCGCGGAAATTTCATTCATCAACTTCATCGCCTCAATGATACACAGCACGTCGCCTTTTTTCACCGTATCTCCCACTTGTACAAAGGGACGAGCTCCTTCCGATGGCGACGCATAGAACACACCCACCATCGGCGAACAAATCTCCGTAGCGTCGGGTTCGCTCCAGTCGGAACTCGAATGCTCCGCCGCAGGCAATCCCTCTGCTGTGCCGGCGGAAACCTGCGGGGCAACCGGCGTGCGTTCCAACCGCACCGTCGCGCCATTGTCCTTGATTTCCAGCCCGGTCAAGCCCATTTCCCGCATCAATTCCGCATATTTGCGAATATCCTGCATCTCCATTGGCTACGCCTTTCTGAATGCCAGGCACGCATTGTGCCCGCCAAACCCCAGAGAATTCGAAACGGCCAAATCCGCCTGCCAGCGAACGGCACGGTTTGGCACACAGTTCAAATCGCATTCCGGATCCTGATCCAGCAAATTGATGGTGGGCGGAATGGCGCCTTCCTGCAATGCCAGCACACAAGCCACGGCCTCGGCCGCGCCTGCTGCGCCCAACATATGGCCCGTCATGGACTTTGTGGAAGAAACCAGCGCGCGTTGGGCAGCTTCTTCGCCCAGCGCCTTTTTGATGGCGATGGTCTCCGCCTTGTCGTTCAACGGAGTTCCCGTGCCGTGGGCATTGACATACACCTTCTCTCCATCCCGATATCCCGCTTCCAGGATGGCATCCCGCATGGCCCGCGCGCCTCCCTCTGCGTCCGGTCTGGGCGCAGTAATGTGATACGCGTCGCAGGTGGAACCATATCCTGCCACCTCGCCCAAAATCTTTGCGCCTCGCGCCAGGGCATGTTCCCGCTCCTCCAACACCAGCACCGCGGCGCCTTCGCCGATGACGAAACCGCCCCTGCGCCGGTCAAAGGGCAAAGAGGCTGCATCCGCCTCCTGCGCCGTGGACAACGCCTGCATGTTCACAAAACCCGCCACGCCAATTTCCGTGATAGGGGCTTCCGCGCCGCCGGTGATCATGGCGTCCGCATATCCATGGCGAATGGCGCGCAACGCTTCGCCAATGGCGTTTGCGCCGGAAGCGCATGCCGTCACCATGGGCATCGCCGCGCCCTGACAGTTGTATCGAATGGCAATCATGCCGGACGCCATATTGGCGATCATCATCGGCACGAAATAGGGAGAGATGCGGCGAGGCCCCCGTTGGCGCAGCTTGTCTTCTTCCGCGGAAAACGTCAGCATGCCGCCCGTGCCGGTGCCCACGTACACGCCCACGCGTTCCGGCGGCAGCGTGCCGATGACGCCACTCTGTTCCACCGCCTGCACGGCGGCGGCCATCGCGTATTGCGCATACAAATCGCTTTTGTTGATGTCGCCTTTTTCCATATAGATGCGAGGGTCAAAATCCTTGACCTCCGCCGCCAGCTTCGCCTTGTATTCCGTCGCATCAAATCGCGTAATGGGGCCGATTCCGCACTTGCCGGCAAGCAGGCTTTCCCAAAATGCTTCCACGGAATTGCCTACGGGACTGATCACGCCCATGCCGGTAACAACAACTCTGCGCATATACTTCCTCCGTTTTACATGGCAATGCCGCCATCCACGCGGATTACTTCGCCAGTAATATAGTTCGCCGGTCCCGCCAGAAACGCCACCGCTTCCGCCACATCCTCCGGCTTTCCCATGCGGCCCAGGGGAATGCTTTTCAAAAGCGGATTCTCCGAACCAATTTCACGGGTCATATCCGTCTCAATGAAGCCCGGCGCCACGGCGTTGACCGTAATGCCGCGCACAGCCAGTTCCCGGGCCACCGTTTTTGTCAAACCAATTACGCCCGCCTTTGCGGCGGAATAGTTCGCCTGTCCCGCGTTGCCCATGATGCCCGATACGGAGGAGACATTCACGATGCGTCCGCTCCGCTGACGGATCATCACGGGCGCCACATGGCGAATCATGTTGAACACGCCCTTCAAGTCCACATCCAGCACGCGGTCAAAATCCGCTTCCTTCATCATGGCGACGAGGCCGTCTTGGGTAATTCCCGCGTTGTTCACCAACACGTCGATGGATCCGAACGCCTCCCGCACCTGGGCGACCGTCTGCTTTGCGGCCTCGAAATCCGCCACGTCCAGCTGCCATGCGCGCGCTTCCACACCGGCGTTCCGACACATTTCCAGCGTTTCCTCCGCCGCCTGCTGGTTGCCCGCGTACACAATGGCAATGTTCATGCCCATCTCCGCCAATTTGCGCGCAACCGCGCGTCCAATGCCGCGAGAGCCGCCTGTAATCAGCGCCGTTTTGCCCGATGTCATGCTCCAACCTCCGTCACGGTTTTCTCCAAGCTTTCCATATCCTCTACATTCAGCACGCGCGCGTTTGCGTCAATTCTGGAAATCAGTCCGCACAACGTCTTTCCCGGTCCAACCTCCACAAAGGTCTTTACGCCGGATGCAAGCATGTTTTCCACCAACGCCTGCCAGCGAACCGGGCTTTTGATTTGCATGGATAGAAGTCGCGGAAAATCCTGACCGTAAACCTGGGCAGTATAGTCTGAATACAGCGGAATTTGGGGCGGCGCAAAGCAAACCTGTTCCAATTCCCGACCAAAGGCTTCCGCCGCATCCGCCATGAAGGCGCAATGGAAGCCGCCCTTCACCCGAATGGGAATGGCCCGGCCGCCGGCGTCCTTTACCGCCTTGGCAAAATCCGCCATGGGTTCCTTGCGCCCTGCCACGGACACCTGCCCCGGCCCATTGTAATTCACGGGATACACGCCCTCGAACCCGGCGCACAGCTTCTCCACCGTTTCCGGCGGCAGCTTCACCACCGCGGCCATGGCGCACTCCGTTTTTTCGGCATCCCGCTGCATCAATTCGCCCCGCCGCTTTACCAGCCGGAACCCCGTCTCCAAATCCACCGCCCCGGAGAACGTGAGCGCCGCCACCTCGCCCAAGGAAAACCCTGCCGCGCAAACCGGCTGAACGCCCCGTTCCTTCAGCGCCATTGCAGCCGCCAATTCCACGGCAAACATGCACACCTGGGTATTCGCCGTAATGGCAAGCGCCTCTTCCGGGCCCTCAAAACACAACTTCGACATGCCGGGACAGACGCTGTCCGCAACGCAAAACACTTCCGCCGCCGCGGCACTGCCTTCCTGAAGCAGTTTGCCCATGCCTGCGTGCTGGGCTCCCTGTCCGGGAAACACAAATGCTACTCTGTCCATTTCGCCGCTCCTTTTAGCACGCATTCCGCCTCTTCCACGACGGAACGAACAATTTCCCCGGCGGGCTGTTCCCGATTCACCATGCCGGCAATCTGTCCCGCCAGGAAGCATCCGTTTTGCACGTCGCCCTCCTGCACGGCCAACCGCAACGCGCCCGTGCCCAGCTTCTCCAGCTCTTCGTCGGATACTCCGCCATACTCCGCCTTGAAGTAGTTTCGCGCAAAGGGCGTTTTCAGGCTGCGCACCGGATGTCCCAACCGCTTGCCGGTTACGATGGTGGAAAGATCGTTGGCCTTCAGAATCCGGTCCTTGTATTCCCGCGAAATGCGGCATTCGCTGGCGGACAAAAAGCGCGTGCCCATCTGTACCCCGCAAGCGCCCAGCATCAATGCCGCCGCCATGCCGCGGCCGTCCGCGATTCCACCCGCCGCCACGACGGGCAAATCCGTGGCGTCCGCCACCTGGGGCACCAAGGCCATGGTCGTGGTTTCTCCCACGTGTCCGCCGCTTTCCATTCCTTCCGCAATCACGGCGGAAGCGCCCAACCGCGTCATCAGTTTTGCCATGGCGACGCTGGCCACCACGGGAATGACATTGCAATTTGCGCATTTCCAGATTTCCATATACTTTGCCGGATTGCCCGCCCCAGTGGTAATCACCGGTACACGCGCCTCCGCCGCCGCCTGGGCGACCTCGTCCGCAAAGGGACTGAGCAGCATGATATTTACGCCAAAGGGCTTGTCCGTCCGGCTGCGGGCCAGGGCAATCTGTTCCCGCACATATTCTGCCGGAGCGTTTCCCGCGGCAATAATTCCCAGTCCGCCGCCGTTGGATACCGCCGCGGCCAATCCGCCGTCTGCAATCCAGGCCATTCCACCCTGAAAAATCGGATATTCAATGCCCACAAGGGCACACAGCGCTGACTTGATCATCTTCGTCAATCCTGATATTTTGCTTCGATAAACGCTACCAATTCGCCAACCGTTTCCACTTTTTGGTCCAGTTCGATTTCCTTGCCCAGCTTGTCCTCCAGCTGCATAACGATCTCCACCGTGTCCAGAGAATCAATGCCCAAATCCGCGAACCTGGTGTCCGCCTGTACGCTCTGTACGTCGCAATCCACATGTTCCGCAATCAGTTCGGCAACCTTTTCAAACGTGCTCATTCTTTTATCCTCCAAACATTTTCATCTCTTGTCGCCCAAAAAGAACATCGCCAGGGTATCCGGCCCGGAATGGGCGCCAATGACCGGACCGACATCTCCCACAACCACTTCCCGCGGATGCAGGTGAGCCATGACACACTTTCGCAATTCCAGCGCATCGTCCAGACAATCTCCATGGCTGATAAACACGGTTTGTTCCTCAATGTTGGTGGATGTTGTCCGCGCCTTTTCCAGCAATACATTCATGGCCGCCTGTCTGCCTCGAGCCCTGCCTACGCTCGCCAGCCTGCCTTCATCATCCACGTGCAAAACCGGCATCATGTGCAAAATCTTTCCCGCCGGCGCGGCCGTTGCCTGCAGCCTGCCTCCATGCTTCAAATAGCTCAGATTTCCCACCGTAAACCAATGGCACACCTTGGGAATGCTCTTTTCCACCAGCGTTCGAACTTCCTCCAGCGTTCCGCCTGCATTGCGCGCATTTGCGGCCAGGTATACCAACAATCCCTGTCCCAAAGACGCGCTGCGGGAATCCACACAGAAAATCCTGCGCTCCGGATACTTGGCTTCCAGGGTGGATGCAATGATTCGCGCATTGAGATACGTGCCGCTTAGCACGGAGTCAAAGCAGATCATCAACACGTCCCTGCCTTCCAACATGTGCCGTTCCATCGCCATGCGAAAGTCATACTGGCTTACTGCAGAGGTAAACGCTCTGTTTCCCGCGCGCAAATCCGCGTAAAATGCCTTCATGACGGATTCACGTTTTTCCAATTCGTCCCGATATTCCCGCCTTCCCATGGAAACCACCAGCGGCAATACCTCAATGTCCAGTGCCTTTGCCAAATTCCACGGCAAATCGCAGGATGAGTCCGTCATGATTACATAATCGCGCATCCGTATTTCCTCCACACTCGCCGCCGTTCGGTTATCACTGATAACCTCGCTGCCAGATTATTATATCTCCTTTTCCAGCAATTTGTCAATACCCCGCTGATGGGGCGATGGCGTCCAACCTGCCCATCGCGTGCAAAAATCCCCGTCGTCTGGCGCGTTTTGACGTGCTGCGGCGGGGATTTTTCCAAAAAACGGAGAAAAAACTGTTAAATTTCCATGGAGATCAAGCGTGCGTACAGATTGGACGGTTCATCCCGCAAAGATTCCCGAGCCAATTGCGCTGCGGCATGAACCTCGCCCGCGGCCCAACGCACCATCGCATTTTGCCACAGGCAAGCGGCGCGCCGCAAGGAAGCGGCGTTTTCCATGTAGGAAATAAAAAACGGCGTCGTTTTGAAAAAGCCTGCATCGATCGCGCAAACCGCTTTTTGCTGGCGGCGAAAATGCTCGGCCAACAGCTCCTGTGCCTTGGCGGCTCGGCCCGTGCGCAGGAAAGTCATCGCCTGCCAACATGGCAATTCCGGCAAATGCATGTTGGAAAAATAATCCTGCTTCAGCGACACAATATGCGCAAACAGCTTCCGCGCATCCGCAAGGTTGCCCAATTTTTCCAGGCATACCGCCTCGTAAAACTGATGCGGCACCAACAAGACTTCGTTCCACAACCCTGCGCCCAGGCTGTCCGGAAGCGTTTGCGCCTGCCGGAAGTGTTCCAATGCCTCTGCCACGCGGCCGTCTCGCAAGCATTTCCGCCCCATTGCGTGATGCGCGAACATGAATTGCTCCGCTTCCGCATGCTCGCCTCCCTCGCAGGGCGTAAACGTTCTGGACAGCAGCACCTCCAGCGCTTCCTCATACCTTCCGTCCATATTCAGCGCGCGGCACAGTTCAATGGCAATATCTTCCCGATCCCAGCGTTCTGCCCGCAAAAACGCTGCGGTTTCGCCGGCATCCACGCCCATACGCGTCATCAGATACGCCTTTTCCCAAATCAATTGGCCGTCTCCAGGCCGGCATGCCAACGCTTTGTCCAGCAGCGCCATCGCGTCTTCCCGGCGATTCAGATGGCTGTAACAGGCCACAGCCAAATTCCGATACACCGTGGCGTCTTCCGGCTTCAGCGCCGCCGCTTTTTCCCACAGCGCATAGGCGCGGTCGTAATTCCCCGTGGCGTACAATTGCGTTGCCAACAAATTCGCCGCGTTGGCATCTTGAGGCCTTGCCTGCACCGCTGCACACAACGCGCGATACTCTATCTCGCGAGACGGATACGCAATTCCCACATCCAAAGCCTCCGCTGCGTCCAACGCAGACACATCGCCCGTCAAATACCAGCGCACATATTCCGTTTGCGCGCATTTTTCCGGGAGATGATCCAAGATCTCCGCCGCCAACGCCGTCTCGCCCATCTGCGCCAAATCCTGGGCCGCATCCAGCGCGGATTGCCGGGCATCGCTTTCCATGGATTGATACAGCGCCGGGGTCGCTCCGAACTTCAGCGCCCGGAAGGTAATGTTCAGCGGATCGTATCTTTCCATTCTATCGGCAAACGTGTCTTTGCTTCGCGGACATATTCGATTTTCCAAAACGATTCCCAGAAGAATCGCGGTTTCGTTTCCTGCATGTTGACCAAGCGCTTCCCGGACGTGCCGCAGCGCCTCTTCGGGCTCGCCCCGCCTGGCTTCCAACATCGCCGCCCGGGTCATGGCGCGTCCGCGGGCATCCTGGGCCCAAGCCGCCTGCATGTACCACGCCCAGGCCTCCTGCTCCTGACCCAGCGCTTCACAGATTCGCCCCAGCAAATACGGAAGTTCGCCGCTTTCCGGATGAAAATTGCGAACCGTCACGACGCGCCATGCGCGCATGGCCAGATCATACGCCTCTTTTTCCCGGAAATTCGCCAGTTCGTAGGCTGCCAACGCCGCAAGCGCAGGCGCATATTCCGGATCCCGGGCAATCGCTTCCCGGAAATACGCGTCCGGTCTGGCGGCAGGATCCCGATACTGTTCCACATGCACTCCATGCAAGTACAATTCCTGGGCCGTCTTCAAGGCGTCCAGCGTGGGATTGTCCGGAATTGTCTCCGGCATTTCCTGGAACGCTGCCGCCGGCTTCCGGTATTGAAGCAACCTTCTTCCCTCCGGCGAAAACAGCGCGATGCTTTCCACCTGTTCGGGCGCGTCCATGCGGAAAATTGCGTCCGGCGACAAGTCTATCACCGTCTCCGCGCCGTTCACCACCAGCCTCGCCCGCATCATGTTCACCGTGGGCTGCAGGCAAATCTGTCCTTCATTCACGGACACAACCGCTTCCGCACAGGCGCACAGCGGCAACCCCGTGTCGCCCACAGGATACCACATCTGCGAAAATTCCTTGCTTTCATAGGGCATGAGCCATGCGAAATCCGGCTGGTTCAGGGAATAGCTGCTGGCCATCAATTCGGCATACGGACCGTCCTCGTCCGTGAGCGCCGTTTCCCAACTGCGGGAGAGCTGACTATATGCCCAGGTAAACATTTTTTTGCCTACGCTGACGGTTCTGTCCGCCACATGGATCACGCCGCACCGTTTCCCTTCGTCATATCCGCCAAAGAAATCGTATTGCGTGGCGGCGCAAAAATAAGAAGTGGGCTGTCGGGTATTTTTGTGATAGGAAATATCCACGCCGTCGCCCATTCGGATGCCGTTGTACACGCCGCTGGCCACGGGATATTCCGTCACGTTTTTGCGATAATGGAACTGCACATACGCCACGTCCGGCGGAAACACCAGGCGATACTGTTCGTTGACCGGCACCGCGGCGTTTTCCCACCACAAGAAAGAGTGGCGCTGGGCGTTTGGGTTGTACACCTTCATGCGGGTATCAAACCGCGCTTCGCCGGGCGCCAGATGCACGCCCACCATGCCCTTCATGCGGTTGAGCGGTTCGTTTTCGCTCATCCATACCGTCACCGCGCCGTCGGGATGCTCCTCAATTTGCACGTCCACAGGCATAAACGTGCTGGGCCGGTGATGGCAGGGCCAATTAAACTCGCAGCCGCCGGAAATCCAACTGCCCAGCAGGCCAATGAGAGCCGGTTTGATCACATGTTGCCTGTAAAAAAAATCGTATCCCGTGCGCTTGTCCATGGCCGCATAAATACGCCCGCCCAGTTCGGGCATCAGTTCCACGCGAAGGTATTCGTTTTCCAGCGTAATCACGCGGAAAGGCTTTTCGCCGCGATGCAGACGATCCACCTGCATGACAACCTTGTTGGGATATGGATTTCCGCTGGAGCGCTGATGCACGCGGTTTTCCGCGAACATGGGCATTTGCTCCCGGGCAGGCTCGTCATAGGCCGCCATCATACGGATTTCGTCCAATACCGTTACCTTTTTCAACGCATTCACCTCACTGTTGCATTCGTTGTCATCGTCATTATAACAACGCTTTTCTTCCCATGCAATGTGAAAAACATCGGAAAAATTCCAGAAACCATTGCTTCCTTTGAAGCGCATCTGAAATTCCCGCCCGCATCCCCTTGACCCTCGCGGAAAGAAAATGCTATAATACAAAGGATGATTGCCGGGAGGAAAAACCATGCAAATTCCCATTTTCGTGGAACCCAATTATCGGGAATCCATTTGGGCTCGGCAGACGCTGGAAGGCATTTTGCAGGAATCTGCCCACAAAAAATACAAAGCGCTGCTGCTGGAGGATTGCGATTACACGTCCATCGACCTGGAAGCGCTGTTTCGGGAAGAACACCGAATGGTCATTTTGGTCGGCACTTCCATTTCCTGGATGCCGGACGCCTTGACATTTTTTGCGCAAAATGGCGTGTCCTGCATTCTCATCAGCTACGAACCGTCGGAATCTACGGCAATTCGCGGAACCGTCCGCATGGACTACGTCGCCGCCATGTATATGCTGCTAACCTATCTGTCGGGCTGCGGGCACAACCGCATTGCCATGTACGGATTCAATCCCAATTCCTCGGCAGACGTCATCAAAAAGAGTTGTTTCGAGCGCTGGAATCGCCAGCATCCTCATGTAACAGGAAAAAACACATTCTTCAATCGCGCCTCTCTGGGACAATGTTATGCGGAATTCGCCCGGGTTCGTTCGAATTTTGACGCAGTCATTTGCGCCAACGACATTGTCGCGGCCTCTCTTCTGCGCCGCTTGAAGCAGGATGGCGTTCGCGTACCGGAGGATCTCTTTCTTGTCAGTTTCGGCAATTCTGCGCTTTCCCAACGCGTCCGCCCTTCCATCACCAGCGTTTCCCTGGATCACGTGGAAAAAGGGCGCCAGGCAGTGAATCTGTACGCTTATCTCTATCGTCAGGAACCGTCCACCAGCGTTTCCGTCCGGGTGCGCAGCAACCTGACGGTACGCCAGTCCACCGATATGATTCCGCCGGACGCCGCCGCCATGAACGCTTCCCAACCGCATATGGACTATGCCAACGCCGTGGATTTTTACAGCGATCCGGAAGCGCAACAGATTCTGAACGCCGAATCCATGCTGAACGCCTGCGATGAAACGGATCTGCGTTTTTTGCACGGATTGCTTTCCGGAAAGACATATGAGGCATTGGAAAACGAGCTGTTTCTCTCTTCCTCCGCGCTGCGCTATCGTCTAAAGCGCATGATGACCATTTCCGGCTGCAAAAATCGCGCGGAACTCGGTGATTTTCTCGCGCTATGCGAAAGCCTCGGCCTGTTCTCCGGCTGTATGGAGCAGCCTTCTCCATAAGGTTTGATTTTGCACATGGGGAGGAAACAACCTATGGAATTGATTCGCCCTTGCAGACAGTATGAATCGTCCTATTTTGCCGCCGCGAAGGAATACCAGGCGGCGGGCGTGAGCACCTATCGCTTTCTGGACGGAACAAAATACGACATTTTCGAGCGCATGGAGAATTTTCGCACGGGAAACGCTCTGCCGGAAGGCTATGTGCGGGCCACTTACTTATGGCTTGTGTCTTCCAGGGAATTCCTTGGAGAGGTCTCCATTCGCCACAGTCTGACGCCTGCCCTTCTCCGGTATGGCGGAAACATCGGCTATGGCGTTCGACGTTCTATGTGGAACAAAGGGCTCGGCACCACAATACTCTCCATGGCCTTGGCCTACGCCGGAACGACCCTGCGCTTGCATCGCGTGCTGGTCACCTGCGATGACGACAACCTGGCATCCGCGCGGGTGATTGAGAAAAACGGCGGAATTCTTCAAGACAGAATAGAAAACACCATCGCCGGACAAAAAGTTCTTACCAGAAGGTATTGGATCGAAACATCGCCAACCACTCAACAGATATTTTGACCAGGCATGAGAAGGATTTACCCCCAGTTGAGCTGGGATACTGCCTGTTCGGCGCACGAAAACGACCGTCCCGGAAAGAATCTCTTCCCGGGACGGTCGCGTTTTTCTGTTCAGATACGGGTATGAACGACTTCGTTGGCTTCGGCGGAACGGAAAAGCGCCTCCATCAGCCGCATTACGCGCATCATCTGCTCGTGGGTGACGATCTGTTTCTCCTCGCCGTGGATCGCCTTGATGATGTTGCGGTAAAAGTCCCGCACATCGCAATCAATTCTGGGCAACGGTTCGGTGCGAATGGTTTCGGGCGTTCTGGGCGCCATGGTCTTGGTCAGGCCGGCAGCCGTCACCACCGGAACCGCATCCCGCTTTTCCCAATCGAACACTTTCACGATTTCGCCTTCAATGGCCCAGTTGTTGATGACCGCCGTGCCGTTTTCGCCGGTCATGTACCAGCGGGGCAGGGAAGCAAAATTGCTGGTGCCCACCTCTACATGGGCGGTCAGGCCGCTGCCAAAGGTGATGATTGTGCGGAAACCGTCGTCCACTTCGTCGTTGGTAACGTGAGACACGGTGCAATATACGGACACAACGGGTTCATCCACCAATTGCAGGATCTGATCCAGCAGATGAACGCCCCAGTCCAAAATCATTCCGCCGCCCTGCAATTTGCGATTGCGCCAGTCTCCGGGAACTCCTCGGGAGCCCTGCACGCGAGATTCGATGTTGAACACCGGGCCCAGAACGTTCTCGTCATAAATCTTTTTGATAACGCGGAAGTCCTCGTCCCAACGGCGATTCTGATGCACGGTGAAGATCCGGTTGTATTTCCGGGAAGCATCGATCATCTGCTGCAATTCCAGGGACGAAGTGGTTACGGGCTTTTCCGAAATGACATGCTTTCCCGCAGCCATGGCCTCAACCGCAATGGGAAGGTGAAAATCGTTTGGCGTGGCAATGGTGACCAGTTCCACTTCCGGGTCCGCAAGCAGCGCTTCCAGCGTGTCCCATGCATGCAATCCGTCTGCCCGAGCTGCTTCGCGCTTTGCCGGGTCAATATCATAAACGCCCTTTATGTCGATTTCCGGCAAGGTCTTCAGTTTGTTTACATGCCAATGGCCCATTCCGCCATATCCAATCAATGCCCAATTCATGATGCTTGCACTCCTTCTCGCACGTATCCGCCGCAAAGGTCGCCTTTCCGCGGCAGTCTTATCATAGCACATTCCGTTTCCCGGGGCAATGCACATTTCTCACTTTCTTGTGATGTTTTCTACTCTTTTATCCGAAGCGCTGCATCCCCGCACGTTCAAACGCATGCAGCCAATCCGACCGCCACAAATACACAGAAAACACGACGCTGCTCTGCGTCCATGTAATGGGATATGCCCAAAAGATCGTTTGAATGTACGGAAAGAAACGCATGGCAACGGTAATGTACGTAATGCGAATGATGCACCAGCAGGCCAGCATGACAAACATCGGCACGGTGGATTTTCCTGCGCCGCGCAAAATTCCCGCTGCACAATGGGAAAACGCCAGCAGGCCGTAGAACAAAGACGCAGTACGCGCCTGGCGCACGCCATATGCCAGCACATCCGGGTCGCCGTTAAACATGGCAATGAGCCTGGGCGCAAACAGAAAAAAAGCCACGCCGATGGCCCACGCCATGAGAACGCCGCAAATCGTGCCGAACGCAGCGCCCTGCTTGGCACGCCCATATTGCTTCGCGCCAAGGTTTTGGCTGATAAACGTGCTCAGCGCCATGGCAAAACAAGTCACCGGCAAAAAAGCGAATCCTTCAATCTTCGAATACGAACCGCATCCCGCCATGGCTGCCTTGCCAAAACCGTTGATGTTGGATTGCACCACAATGTTCGCCAGGGCAATGATGGAATTCTGTATGCCAGAAGGAATCCCCATGCGCAAGATTTCCTCCAGCATCTCCCGATGGAAACGGATTTCCCGAAGCCGCAGCAGAATGGGCGACTTGCGCATCAGCCGCCACAGGCACATCATTGCGCTAAGCGATTGCGAAATCACCGTAGCCAGCGCGGCGCCAGACACACCCATGCCCATTTTTCCCACGAACAGCAAATCCAACATCACATTGACAACGGAGGAGAAAATTAAAGAATACAGGGGATGCTTGCTGTCGCCCATGGCCTGCATAATGCCCACGCAAACGTTATACAACACCATTCCCATGGCGCCGAAAAAATACATGCGAAAATACGCCACAGAATTGGGCATCACATCCTCGGGCGTATCGATGATTCTGAGCAGAGCGGGTGTCAAAAGCACCCCAACGATGGTCAGAATCAGTCCCGCCGCAATCCCAAACGCCACATCCGTGTGCATGGCCTTTTCCACGCGTTCCACGTCTTTGGCGCCATAATATCGGGCAATCACCACGCCCGCGCCAATGAAAATCCCGCTGAAAAATCCCACGATCAGAAAGATCATGGTTCCGGAGGAGCTGACCGCCGCCAGCGCTTCCTGGCCTTCCAGATTGCCTACTATCAGCGCGTCCACCGTATTATACAATTGCTGAAACAGATTTCCGAAAAAAATTGGAACCGCGAACGCGACCATTTTTCTCCAAATCGAGCCGGTCGTCAAGTCCTGTTGCTTTTGCATGCGTTCTGCCACCCTTTCATCCGCATTATACCAGATTTCGCGCTGCCGCGCAATCCGTACATTCATGCGCATGAAACGGTCTCGTCACAGTTCTCCCTTGCCAGACCGGTTTTTTCCCGCCAGATGAAAGCCGCGCAGTTCGGCGCTCACGGCGCTCAGTTCAATCCTCCGCACCGCGCTCACCAGCAACGGAACGCACAACGGCAGCATCAGGCGAATCTTTCGAAAAATATTGCCGTCCATTTCCACGCCACGCGCGGTCTGCGCTTCCATAATTCCCGCCATTTCCCCGGAAAGAATGGGAATAAACCGAATCGCCGTGGTCAGGGCAAATGCATAGCGGTACGGCACGTGTAGGCGATTCACCATTTCCCTTGTGAGCGCGGACAGGCGCGTGGTCATGAGCACGATCGTCAGCGGAAGCGTTGCGCCAATAATCCGCATGCATAACAGCAGCGAAAAGCGCAATCCCTGGTCCGTAATCCGGATTCCCAACGGCAGCGAAATCAGCGCGCGCCCATCCGGCACAAAAAAGATTTGCAGCACGAAGAAGAACGCCGTAAATTTCACAAGGCCCTTCAAAATTTTGATCGTTTGCCGGCCCACGCCGCCCAAATATCCCATGCCAACATCCAGCAAAATCAGCCCAAACACCAGCAGCAGCGATTGCGTCGCAAAGCAGCACAGGCAGACCGCCATGGCCAGCGCAAGCTTCGCCAGAGGATTCATTCTGTGCAGCACCGTATCTCCCGCCACGTATTGCAAAATGCCCTTCATTTCGCTCGCCGCCTTTCTATGGCGTCCGCCATTTGCATGTAATCGCTGATGCCGCGATATTCATCCCCCAGCCGGTTGCACAGGCTGACAATCTGGGGCGGCAGCAAAGACGCCCGGGCCAGTTCTTCCTCTCGAGCCATGATTTCTCCCACGGGACCGTCCAAAAACAATCCGCCATCCTTCAAAACCAGCACCCGCCGGGCAAATTCCTGAACCAGTTCCATGTCATGGGATACCATTACCACCGTCGCGCCCATTTCCCGGTTCAATTCCTGCACACGTTTCATGATGTGCATGCATTCCCGGTAATCCAGCCCGGTCGTCGGCTCATCCAAAATCAGAAGCTGCGGCTTCAACGCCAGCAAATCCGCCAAAGCAATTCTCTGGCGCAGTCCGCGCCCGCCGGAAAAGGGATTCTGCGCAGGATCAAAGCCGAAATCCCGAATGGTTTCCTCCAACCGACGTTGAATTTCCTGTTTGTCCTGCAAAACCAGTTCCAGCCCGAAGCGGATTTCTTCTTCAATGGTGTTTTTGCACAGCTGTCTGTCCGGATTCTGGAACAAAAACGAAACCTTCTTGGCCAGCGCGCTGGTGCGCACGCGCCGCGTGTCCTCGCCGTCAATCAACACTCTCCCGGCGCTGGGCTTGTTCAATCCGTTGAGCAATTTGCTGAAGGTGGACTTTCCCGCGCCGTTTTCGCCGATCACCGCCACAAATTCGCCCTTTGCAATGTGCAGATTCAATCCCCGCAGCACCATGTCCGCGCCATAGCCAAAGCACGCGTTCTCCATGCGAATCATGCAGTCACCTCCCGCACCATGCGCACGCCTTCCTCCACGTCAATGGGCGTCTGTCCCGCATACAGACCGCGTCTGCGCAATTCTGTGCACAGTGACGCCACCCGTGGGCAATGCACGCCCAATTCCTCCAACACATCCGTCTCCGCCAGCATTTCCCGCACGGTGCCAATGCGCGCAATTTTGCCGCCATCCATCACCGCCAGCCGTTTTGCAAATTCGCACAGCAGCATGATCTTCTGTTCCACCACGACCACAGTGGTTCCGTTTTGGCGGTTCAGTTCCCGCAACAGCAAATAAAACTGTCTGGACGACGCCGGATCCAGTTCTCCGGTGGGTTCATCCAGCACCAGAACCTTGGGCTGGAGCGCCATCACCGCCGCCAGCGCGACCTTTTGCTTTTGCCCGCCGCTCAGCGAATCCAAAGACCGGTTCCGCAGATGGGCAATGCCCACCTGTTCCAATGCGGTGGAAAGCCGCCGTTCAATCTCCGCCTTGCCAAAGCCGAAATTTTCCAAGGCAAACAGCACTTCATCCTCCACCACGGAAGACACCATCTGCCCGTCGATGTCCTGAAAAACGCTGCCCACCACGCGACTGATATCCGTCATGGTCACTTCCACCGTGTCCATTCCGTCCACCACGCAGCTGCCATAAAAATCGCCCTGGTTGTGGTGGGGCACCACGCCGCTGATGACAGACAGCAGCGTGGATTTGCCCGCGCCGGACGCGCCAATGATTCCCAGGAAATCGCCCTGTTCCACGGTCAGTTGGACGCCGCAAAGCGCGTTTTCCGAACTGCCCTTGTATTGGAACGTCAGATCCCGCATGGTAATCATGTTTTCTTCCCTCATTTCTTCAGCGCTGCAGACAGAGGCAACACCAACGCCTGCACAATAATTGCGTTGATTGCGGCGGTTCCGAAAATAATTCCCATGAACAGCGCCAGCGGCGTGGGAACGATTGCCGCGCCCATATAAAACGCCATGTACATAATTCCCACAAAGACAAATCCGGAAACCAAGGTTGAAAGGAACGTTCCCACCACAGGATGCAGGTCAAATTTTCCCACCCGCATGGGAACTTTCAACAACAGCGCCATTGCCAACGCGCCAACCAATTCGCTGGCCAGGTTGATATACGGCGTTCCCGGGAAAAACTGACAGGCCGCGCCCGCCAGGATGCCGATGATTGCCGCTTCGCCCAGTTTTGGCCGGATGAGCAAAATCGCCAGACAATACATGGAAATCACAAAATTCGGCTTGAGAACCTTAAACGCGTAAGAAATAAACAATTTCAACACGACTCCAGCCGCTAACAGAACGCCCACCAAAATCAAGTTGGATACATTTGCCAGTCCC
>JAQXRL010000005.1 GCA_029218505.1 Eubacteriales bacterium
CTTCCCGATCCTCAATGCGCACGTCCCGGGTATCCCCGGTTTCGCTGTGGCCGGAAAAGAGCGAAGGCGGCACGGCATGTTCGCGCTGATGATGGGCGGCATGGCGACGGCGTCCGCGGTTCCATGGGGTCAGTGCATTCTGAAATCCAACTCGTAGGGAATTTCCTTGGGCTTCGTGCCATGCGCCTGCTGTTCGCGCTGGATTTCCTGCCACAAGTCCGCGATGGAGATTTCTCCTTCCCGAATGTCCGGCAGCACGAAGCCGTTTGCCAGAAGATCCTCGGCAGCTTGGGGATTTCCGGTGCGGCACAGCGCCTGCGCTTTCAGGAAAACGATGCGAGGATGGGATTGCACAGTTTCCGGCATGGCGGCAACTTCCCGCAAAAAACGCGCGGACTGGCCGGAATTGTTCAAAATCGTTCCATATTCGTGGACGATGCGCCAATGATCCGGCAGAAGCGCGACGGCCCGGGCAAGCCGGCGAATGGCTTCTTCGGTGTTGCCGTCCAGGCGATCCAATTGCGCCAAATTGCGCTGCGCCCAACCGCTTTCCCGATTCTTCACGGATTGCAGCCATGCTTCCCGAGCGCCGGCGGCGTCGCCAAGGGCATATCGGGTCACGCCCAATTGCAAAAGCGCATACCAGTTGCCCGACAGCGCCGCAGATTCCAGCATGGGCAGATATTGCGCCTGGGCCATGTAACTTTCCGGCGGGTCGGCGATATCGTGGTCCGGGAAGGCGCCGGTTTGCATCAGGGACAGCCAATCGGCCTGCTCGGCGCCCAGACTTTCCGCCGGAAAGCGCAGAACATCGCTCAAGGGCGCTTCTCCCGCCTGTTGGCGGCGAAGGTTTTCCAGCGCGCCCCATCCGGAACCCAGATGTACGATTTCCCCCTGGCTGCGGGAGGCCAGGTTGAACACTTCATCCGCCGCCAGCGCGTCCGGCGTGTTTTCGCCCAGCGTGCGCACAATGGCGTCGGATACGGCTTGCTGCGCCTGTGCCCAGGAACCGTGCACCGCCTTGGGGTCACAGGAGATCATGCCGAAGGCTTCCACAAAGGACCACTCTTCGCCGGCCTTCATGGGAAGGTGTTCCAGCTGGGTGCGGGCCAGTCCCGCTTGGATTTCCACGTATGCGCCCTTTCCGTGGGAAAGGAATTCCTGCCAGTGCCGTCCGCCCACGGAAGTACCCCATTGGAAGATTTTCCGGCCGCGCAGGCGCATGGTGGAGGTTTCGAACAAGCCTTTTCCGTCTCCGGTGATGGCGGCCATCCACTTGGGACTTTCCTTGGGAATGTCGTAGAAGTAGTCCGTTACCCGGTGCAGGTTTGTGGGATAGGAACAATCGCCGTGGGACGTTTCGGGCACGCCGATGAGATCCAGCCAGTAACTGCTGCCGTTATAGAAGCATTCCAACGCCTTTGTGGCCGGAACAATGACCCGGAGATCGGGATGTTCGTCCACCGCCACGGTGCTCCACCAGTACATGGGGGTGTCCACGCCGGCGGCGTTTTTGATGCGAACCTTGACGAACAGTGTTTCGACGCCATCGGGCAGATATGCTTCAATGCAGTACATACAACGGCGGATGCGCTCGAATTCATACATGCGCAAAACCTTGGCGTCTCCAACGCGCACGATTTCCGTGTGCATGGGATCGCAGGTGTATGGGGTATGTCCCTTGATGCCCACGTTCCATTCCACGCCGCCGGAGAACCATGCGTCCCGCAGGGCGAAATGGCATGGCTGGAACACGGGGTTGACATGCAGCAGTTCTCTTTGTTCCTTTTTGTGATACAACGACCACAGGCGTCCGCCGTGCTCCGGCAGGAACACCGCGCGCAGGGTTTCGTTTTCCAAAACGACGCTTTTGAACGCGCGGGGCGACAGATCGCGCTGATAACCGTCCAGCAGCTGATAGGGTAAAATGCTCTGCACGCCGCCAAAGCCGATGTATTTGCGCTGTTCCTCCGTTACGTGTTCGCCAATGGTTACGGTGCTGTGCACATATTGCACGGTCTTGATGTCCGGCAGCGGATTGCGGGAACCTATCTCCGCCGCAGGCATCCAATAGGGCTCCACTCGAAGATCGCTCATGGGAAAAAACCTCGCTTTTTGTTGCTGTGTGTTCTGGCTGTATTCTATGCATTACCATTATACCGACGCAGGAGGCCGGAAGCCATGACCAGACAAACGATGTTGGAAAAAACGATACACAAAATATGCCCGGGTCCGTGCAGAAGTTCGCAGAATGTGCTATACTGAAGACATGGGCAAGACATATGAAAGAAACACCGTTGTGACGAGAATCGCCTTTGCCGGCAAATTCCAATCCGAGCCGGGCTGGGAGGAGGATGCTTACGGAGAAGCCTGGCATGTTTTTGTACATGTGCTGGACGGCGGCGCGGAATGTATTACGGAAGATGGCGCCAGGTTTGTGGCGCGCCCCGGAGATTTGATTTACAAACCCAAGGGCACTTGTCTGAATCAAAAAAGCCTGCCTGGCGGCGGATTCGTTCGGACGGCAGTGGGCTTTTCGCTGCGGGACGATGACGCGCTGTGCATGGTGCCCCGGCGGTCGTCTCCCGTCAATGGCGGGAAGATGCAGTCCATCTTTGCGCAATTGGTTTCCGCTTGGGCGCACCAACAGCCGCATTATTCTGTAAAGTGCATGCAGCTGTTATATGAATTGATTTACACCGCCCAAGGGGAAACCCTGCGCGCCCACAGAAAATTGCGGGCAAAACTGCAACCGGCCATTGCATATTTGGAAGGGCACTACACCGGCGATCTTCAGTTGGGGGATTTGGCTGCGCTGTGCGGCCTGTCTCCGGCCTATTTTCGCAGATTGTTTCGGGAAGCATATGGAGAATCGGTGGTGGAATACCGTTCCCGGCTGCGCATTCGCCGGGCGTGCGATTTGCTGCTGGGTGGGTGCACGAAAATTGCGTATGTGGCGCAGCAGGCGGGATATGAAGATCCCGCATACTTCAGCCGCAGTTTCCGTCATGCCATGGGCGTGTCGCCCAGCCAATATTTGGAAGATTCTCAGCACGGCGAGAAAACGGAGGAACCGCTGCCCCGTTATTTTTTCCAGGAAGAACAGCGAATGGCGCGCAATCCGGATCACATTGCCCGTTTTATGCCTACGGACGAACTGGTGATCAACCCGCACATGGGGTTTACCACCCACAATCGCTTTAACGGGGATCCCACCTACGACATGCGGATTTGCGGAGGGCGCGGTTATGCCGAAGGCACGCCCTTGGAGGATTTGCCGACGCCGCAATCCTTGAAAACCAGTCGTTATCCGGATACGACGCTGGCGTATTATCGAGTATATTGGCGGTATTTTGAGCCGGAAGAGGGTGCGTTCGATTTTGGCATGTTCGATCGGGCGCTGAAGCTGGCCCAATCCCGGGGACAAACGCTGATGATTCGGCTGGCGCATCATGGCCGCACGGCAGAATACGACATTCCGGATTGGCTGTCCCGCAAGCTGAATTTGCAGAAGCGTGGAGAAGGAGACAAGCTGTCGCCTGGAGATCCGAGGTTTTACGAGGCATATATTCATGCCATTCAGGCGTTGGCGAACCGATATGATGGAGATTCCCGGTTGGAAAGCGTGGATATGGCCATCACGGGCGCGTGGGGCGAAGGCGAGGGCATTGAGCATTTGCCGGATGAGATTTTGCGGGACGTGGTGGACGCGTATACGCAGGGATTTCAGAATACGCCGTTGATGGGGCTGATTGTCTCGCCCAAAGCCGTAAAGTATGCCAATCTTTCCAGACCGGTGGGATTTCGGCTGGATTGTCTTGGGGATATGGGCGGCTGGCCGGGCAGCGATTTCAGCCACATGCTGGATTTTTATCCCAGGCAGATTGAACAGATGGGCGACGTATGGAAGCGCGCGCCCGTGGGATTTCAAGCGGGTTGGACCATGCAGCGCTGGCTGGATATGGGTTGGGATGCGGATTACATCATTGAACAGGCGCTGAAATGGCATGGCAGCACGTTTAATCCGAAATCGTCGCCGATTCCGGATTGTTGGATGCCCAGCCTGGAATGGTGGTTGAAACGCATGGGCTACCGTTTTGCGCCCAGAAAGGTGACCTATCCGGCGGATCTTCGCGGGGGCGAACGCATGCTGGTGGAATTGTGGGTGGAAAACCGCGGCGTAGCGCCGATTTATCATGCCTACCCTTTGAAATTCCGATTGCTGGGGGAAAACAACGCCTATGTGTTGGAAACGGACGCGGACATATGTTCCTGGCTGCCGGGAGACAATTTCTGGAAAGGAACGCTTCTTGTGCCGGAAAACGCAATGCCGGGATACTATCGCCTGGAATTGGCCATTACCGAACGCAGCAGCGACAAGCCGGTTCTTCGGCTGCCCGTTCGCGGAACGTTCAACGAAGGATGGCTGGAAGTAGGCAGAGTCTGCATCCAGGGATAGATCCGGGTTTTCGCAATGCGAAATTCCGTCAGGACGTTCGCCGGCCGTTTCGGGACCAAACGCATCGAAGGGCGGGTTCCTGTCCGGAAATGAAGCGCTTCTTTCATTTTTGTGGATCGCGCGCACCGGCGGAATCCACGCCGGCGCCGCCGAATGCCGGAATTTCTTTCATGGACGGTGAAGCAAGCCGGATGAGGTTTCCCCTGCACAGCCGCGATGGTGCCGGTCGTGCAGGGGAAAACGGATGGGCTGAGCGGTGGCAAACGACGGCGGGAACAGATTATCCGGCGAAATCCGAATGATGCGAAGGAACCTCGAAATCAAACCGGTAATCCTGCCAGCGCGTCAGAATGTACTGGCCGTTTCCCTGATAGAGGACATGTCCGTCGCGGTACAGAGAGTCCATCACGCGGATCGCTTCCTCCTTGGGATACGCCAAATACCCTTCAGAAACAAAGGAAGAATCAAACAAAAACGGTTCGGCCAGGCCTCGCTGAAATACGGAAGCTTTTTCCAGGGCCCAACACCGAAGTTCTTCAAAGCGGCTGGCGCAAAAAGGAACGGGAATTCCGGCGCGCGCACAGAAATCCCGGGCGATTCGGTATTGCTCGCGGCGTTCAATCTGCATGAAATCGCCTACCCATGTGTTGAAGTCCGGGATGGGCGTAAGAATTTCATCAAGTCCCCGATACAGGGCATCCGGAGAAGCGCCGGCGGCAAGCTGTTCCTCCAGCGTGCGCATGTTGCATTGGAAAACGCACAGCAGCCTCATTTGTTCCAGATGCGGAAGGATTAACTTGGCCAATACCCATGGATCAAAGGGCAAGGCAAGGCGGACGGACGATGCGGCGCGGTCCTGGGCAACCCGTTCCACCGCGGGAAAACAGGCTTCGATGTCGGCGAGGTCCTTTTGCAGGTCGCCGGTTCCCCAACGGAATTCCGGCGACGTCCACCAATAGGTTTCCCAACGGTCGCCGGAACGGATGCGTTCGATGAGCTGCAGCGCGTTATACATGGCGTCCGCGCTGTCTCCCTGCCAGATCATTTCGACAATTTCACGAAGAAGAAGATCAGGGTCGCGTTCAGGGTCTATCAAGAACTGTCCGGCACAATACAGCGAAAAAAGATTATACAGATGACCGGCATCCATTTCTGACCAGTATGCCGGAGACATCACGTGATCCGCTTCTGCCCGAACGGCAAGATAGCGGTTTTGCAACACATGCGCGTTTACATACATGGCCGACATCTGGTCGGTCTCATATTCGCATGTGTACCAGCCCCACACGCCTACCGGGAAGCCGTTCTTCCGTGCGGTTTCCCGAAAGCGCACGCGCCGTTCGCAGGGCCAGTATTCCGCGGAGGGATGTTCCATCAACAGACAGTCGCCCAGGTCGGAATTTGCCAATGCCTCGGCATATCCGTCGGGGGATCCCCATGTGTCCATTGCCAACCGCACATTTGGGTTTTGAAGCCGGAATTTGTCTCGCAACAGCTTGAAATAGGCGATGATGTCCGCGGTTTCCGTCAGACAGCCGGGATCAAAGTAATGTCCGATCAGACGATCGGTGTATGGCGCCAATTCGGCATAGAGATCATAATACCGTTCAAAGCAGGCGCGCACCTTGGGATCGGCAAAGCTGGTATTGCCTGGCGCAGGAGTATAGACCACATCGGGATCACACCAGCCATGCCCGTTGAAAAACGCACCCCATACCCATAGAGAGGTCTGAAGCCCCTCTTCATGTGCGGCCGTCATCATGCGAATCAAGGCATCGTGGAAGGCTTCGGGCGAGCCGTATCGATTCCAGGAATAGCAGGAATCGAGAAACTGCACGCCCGTAAAGCCCATTTGGCGGAGCATGCGCATGTATTGCGCCATTTGCCGCCGTGAATAGCGATAAATATTGGGCAAAAGGGAAGCGTGGGGGTTGGTGTAGTCGCCGCGAATTTTGTCCGTTTCCCATGGACAGATGGCAACCTCCCGCTGCGGAATCCAGGGCTGTTTTTGCGGTTCGCTTTTGAACATGTTGTTCCTCCTTGTTGCCTGTCAGCGGTACATGGCATCGATTTTTTCGCTGTAGGCCTGCCAAATGCCGGCGATTTCGGCCCAATCTTCATCGGTCAGATGGCAATCCTCCGAATCGGAAATCTGATACAGATCCGGAACGCCAATAATGGGTGCATAGCGCATGTAACTCATCGTGTCGCGCCGGTTGCAGAAGCCGGTGCCGTCGGTATCGATGAGCTGTTCCGGACAGGCGATGCGGAACAAGCGCAGCCGGTCGGTCATGACTTCCTTGATGTTGCGGCGGAACCCGTAATAGTCGTGCAGACGCAATTGGTCGCAGCATTCCGCAAAATAAGGATGACAGGGACTGGCATTGATCAACGCATCGGGCTTGACCTCCTTGGCGGCGGTGTAGATCAGTTGAAAGAGGCGCTTGAGCAGCTCTACGCCATATTCGCCGGAGTGGGAAACCGCGCGCGAACCATAGGGCATCCAGAACGCGTAGTCCAATTTGAACCCGTCACAGTTCATGCAGCCTGCTTCATTGGAAAGCAGGAAATGGATTGTCTTGCGCAAAGATTCCCGATAGGCAGGGTGAGATGGGTCGGCATAACGCTCGTTGTCGTCCTTGTTCCAGGGCTTGACTGCGTTTCCGGACATGCGCATTGAATCGTCCAACCCTTCGCCGTTCCACAGCCTGAACCAGAGGAGAACGCGAATGTTCTTGGCGTGCATGGCGTCCACAAAGGCGCGCATGTCGGGCCAGCGGTAAGGGTGCGGTCGGGCGCTTCCATACGCTTCCTGCCATTTGTCGTCAATGATGATGGCGGAGGGCTTCAGATGTTTTTCTTCAAGGCGGCGAACGATGTCCGTGTAAGCGGCCTGATTGGCCATTTCCGTACACAGCATGCCGGTGTTCCGCGCAAGAATGTCCTGTTCGGACCAGCCGCACATCAGCGGCCCATGCCACCAGCGGGGGATTTCCGTGAAATTGCGGCGCTTGCACAGCCCGGAATCATAATGGTAATTGCTGTACATAGCCACCACGTCAAACTCGTTTTTGCCGGCGAAGCCGCGGATGAAGGGCGCTTCCCATGTTCCATGGACGCGCGTGTGTCCTTCCATATTGGTGGAAAGAGAAAACCGCGAAGTGCGGTCCGCCATTTCAACATCGTAATCGTATCGGGTGAAATTGTATTCGCCGGGGCGGGCGATCAGCCCCAGGCCCAGCCATGGTTCGATATCCGCCGTCCGGAAGGCAAAGCAATACATCGGCGGAACCATCAATTCAAAATACGATTGATAGTTCATCGAGGAGGGATAGCGGCAGCGTTCCTTGCCGAAGGTATCGCAGGTGGGAACATAGTATTCGCAAAATTCATAGGAACTGCCGTGCGGCGCGTTGTCCTGCCGGGCTCCGTGAAAGTAGCATATCTTGCCGACGTGGCCTTCGCCATGAACGCGGACGAAATACGAAAAACCTTCGGCATCGCATTCCAGACGGTATATTTTTTCCGGCCAGTTGTTGCTGGACCCTTTCCAGTAAAAGACCTGCTTGCCGTTTTCCGTCAGGGTATGATAAGAAAAATCCTCCTTGTCCACGTCGCGGTCGGCAATCCGTTCTGTGCCATCGATTCGAATGCGCTCCACGGCGGAATGCGGCGAAAGTTTGCACACCTCGGTTCCCTGGAGTTTAACGGAAATGGCATTTGCGCAGATCTCCAGAGAAAAGCCCAGCTTGGCAAAAGATATTTGGGTGCTGTCCATCAGAGTTCCCTCCAAAATTCATGTTGATTTGTTTCCTGGCGTTCCAAAGCCGATGGTACAAAAAATATAGCAAATCCGTTCGACAAGTTCAATCCTAAAAACTATACCTGTTCTTGCTCAAATTATGGAAAGCGTCTGCCGCGGGATTCAAATACATTTTGAGCAATGAACAGGTTTAATTTGTGGGGTTGCGAAGGAAAAAAACGGTGTTATACTGAAAACAACTGTTGGCTTTGCAGAAAAGGGGATGCGGAAATGGGAAGAAGAAGGACGCAGGGGACGACGCCTGATACGAAGAACAGCACGGTGTCCTGGGGCCGGCGAATTGCGCGAAAAAAATATAAATACCTTCTGCTGCTGCCGTCTTTCATATGCCTGTTCATTTTTGCATATATTCCCATGGCCGGCATATACATTGCCTTTGCGGATTACAAACTGGGCCAGGGCATCTTTGAAGCGAAATTTGTCGGCCTGGATCACTTTGTCAAGTTCTTCAAGGACGCGAGCGGCGTATCCATGCGGGTTTTTCGCAATACCATTGGAATCAATCTGTTCAGCTTGATGCTTGGCATACTGTTTCCCTGCACATTCGCTTTGTTTTTGAACGAAGTTCGTTCCACCCGCTTCAAGAGGTTCATTCAAACGGTGACGTTTTTCCCGTTTTTTCTGTCTCCGGTCGTCATTTATGCGCTGGCGTACAACTTTTTTTCCTCCAACTCCGGTCTGTTGAATCGCATCTTGACAAACATGGGATTGATCAAAAGCAACATCAATTTCCTCGGCGATTCGAAATGGTCGTGGCCGCTCATCATTTTTTTGAACCTGTGGAAAGGGTTTGGATATAACAGCGTGGTTTATATTGCGGCAATCACGGGGATTTCACAGGAACAATATGATTCTGCCAAAATCGATGGCGCGGGGCGGTTCGCCTGCATGCGCCACATCACCCTGCCCAACATCATGCCCACGGTCGTGGTGCTGCTGATTTTGAGCGTTGGCAGCATCGTGGGCGGCGACTTCAACATGATGTATATGTTCACCAACCAACTCAACCGCGATTCGATGGAGGTGTTCAGCACCTATGTTTACCGCATGGGTCTGCAAAAGCTGCGCTTTTCCTTTGCAACGGCGGCGTCTCTGGTGTTGTCGATCATCAGTCTGTCGCTGACGCTGGGCGCGAACGCGATTTCCAGAAAGGTGAACAATCACGCAATCTTCTGATGCGCGGCAGAGAAAAGGAGCAGTTATATGAAAAAAATGGACAAAGGACGTGCGGAAGATCTCGTGTTTACCGGATGCAACGGCTTTGCAATGTTGCTGCTGGTATTCCTTACGGGATATCCTATTTTGCATTTGCTGTATCTTTCGCTGAGCTCCGCGGCTGTGGGCAACGAGTTTTTGCTGGCGCCCAGAGGGTTTACCCTGCGCTATTATCGGGAAGTATTGGCGGATCAGAAGGTGCTGCATGCCGGGTTCATTTCCATGGCGCGCACGGTTCTGGGCACGGGAAGCATGCTGCTGATTACTTCTGCAGGCGCGTTTGCCATGGCGGATCGGCAACTGGTGGGCCACAAGGCGCTTTGGCGGTATTATTTGATTCCCATGTTTATTAGCGGCGGCATGATTCCCAGTTATTTGCTGATGAAGCAGCTGTGCCTGACCGGAACCTTTTGGATCTATATTCTGCCTTCTCTATTTGGCGGAACGTATAACATGATTTTGATGAAGACGTTTATGGAACAATTGCCGACGGGACTGGTGGAGGCGGCGGAGATAGACGGCGCAAACGACATTTCGGTTTTCTTTCGCATAGCGTTGCCGTTGTCGCTTCCCATCCTGGCGACCGTGGGGCTCTTTTCGGCGGTAGGCCATTGGAACGCTTATACGGATACGATGCTGTATTGTGCGGAAAACGAGAATTTGCATACCCTGCAGTATTCGCTGATGCTGCTGCTGAACCGCTATTCCTCCAGCACGTCCATCGAATCCATTCGGAACCTGGCAAAGGAAAACGGCGGCGCCATTTCTCCCATCGGGTTGAAATCGGCATTAACGTTTGTTACAATCCTTCCAATTATGTGCGTCTATCCATTCCTGCAGAAGTACTTTGTCAAGGGTTTGCTGGTGGGGGCCATTAAGGCGTAGAGGGGATGCTTACGGCGCCGCGATTCTGCGAAGCCGTTGCAAATAAGGTGGAGGTGACCCAAATGAAGAAACGATGGTGCTTAATCCTGGCGATGGTCCTGTTGGCGGCGAGCATTCCTGCCGCCATGGCCGCGGAAAATGATGATCCCTATGTGATCACCTGGCTGAAGGATGGTTTGAGCGAAAGCTATAACACGGCTGATTTTGAAATTGGCAGACACATCAAGGAAAAGTTCAACATCGAGATTGAGTTTGTCGCATTTACGGGGGATTGGAGCGAGAAATGCGCCTTGTGGCTGGCAGGCGGCGATTATCCCGAGATCATGCAGATCAACACCGCGGAATTGACGCAGCAATATATCAACGCGGGCGCGTTGCTGAGCTACGACGATTATCAGGACATTATGCCGGACTTCTTTGCGCGTTTCGCCGCGGCCCTTCCCAGTGCCCGCGCCTGTGCTCCGGACGGCAAGCTGTATTTCTACATCAGCCCAACCGGCGCGCTTTCCGGAACATATGATACGCCGCTGGCCTGGACGGTGCGTTCAGACTTGCTGGAGGAACAAGGCTGGCCCAATCTGCTGACGGCGTCTGAATGGCTGGAATTTTTCAAAACTGCGAAGGCCAACCATCCCACGACGGAAGACGGTTTGGAAACATACGTCGATTTGCCGTTGGGCGAAGCGTGGGGCTACAACACGTTGGGCATTTTGATTCCCGAAGTGTATCATGTCAGCGGCGGAAACCAGGTGAAGGCCACCAATTTGTTGGATGAATCCCACCCGATTCTCGACACATGGGCCGACAATGCCCTGTATCACGACACGCTCGCGTTCTGGAATGCCATGTGGCGCAACGACCTGCTGGATCCGGAATGCTTCACGGATAAGTGCGACCAGCTGGTTGCCAAATCCAACACGACGCAGTGCCTTGCAAGCTGGTATGCCCGCTGGCTGTTTGGTTCCACCAACAACCTGATGATAGAACGGGGAACGCCTCAGTATACCTACGTTGAGATGCCCTTCCGCACGGACGCCACGGCGGACAGTCCCCGCATCATTATGCAGGTCAATTCCATGGTTCCCGGCTTCGGCAACATTGTCGTAACCAAGAACTGCAAGCAACCCGAAAGAGTCATGGAGCTGATCAACTTCCTCTCCAGCGACGAGGGCATGCTGCTGCATCATTGGGGCGTTGAAGGCGTGGACTACGTCGTCGATCCCGAAACCGGAAAACGGGACGCTTCTCCGGAATTGCTGGATTTGTACATCAACGATCACGACGGCGCATTCAAGCAGAAGGGCTTTAGCTGTTTCGACAACCTGGGAGTAAATTACGCCCAGAACTATAATCCCGTTGATATGCAGCCCGGCAACATCAACTATTCTGACAGCATTCAGGCATTGTCCTACACCGAACGCCAGCTTGAGGCGATTGAAAAGACCAATGGCGATCCGCTGCCGTGGCACATCTACTGCGGTGAACACAGCCGTTTGCAGAACACGGTCATTGTGACGGACACGCTGGCGATTGAAGGATGGACGATTCCAGCGGAGGAAGAGGAATTGTTGGATCTCGAGCAGGAGATTTTGGATTACACCTATATGCAGATTCCGAAGATCATCATGGCTGAGACGGAGGAAGAATTTGAGGCATTGTTTGCCGAAACGATTCAGTTCCGCAAGGACATGGGCATTGACAAAATCCTGGATTTCCTGCAGGAACGCGTTGACGCGCTTGCAGCGGAATAAAACCGGCACGGATGCCGTCTGTTGACGGCATCCGGTTTTCGCAAAGAAAGAGAAGCGGAGCGTGCATGCATATTGCAGAGAAAGAAAAGCGGTTTGTTGGACTATTGTATCGATGCGGACGAATCCCGGTTTGAAGTGCGCGTGCAAATCGTTCCCGAAGAACCGGGGCTGGAATATTTGGAAATTGCGCTGCACGCAGAGCAGGAAGAGAAGCTGCCGGAGGTGCGCGTTTCCTGGACGGTGCCGCATTGCGATATTCAGGGAATTTGGCGTCCCGATGGCGCGGAATATCCCCTTCCCAATGTATGGGGGCGCGCCGAAAGAACGGAAGCAACCTTTTCCGCGCCGGTTGCCTGCCTGTTCGCGTTTTCCGGGAGAAATCGTTGCACAGTGGCCTTTTCCGATGCACAGGAGCTGCTGGAACAAAAATGGGCATTGCGCGAAGAAGACGTCTGCTGGGTGTATGAAGCCAGGCTGTTTTGCGCGCCGGAAGAGGATGCAAGCGACAGAACGGTGCGCTTCAGAATTGATCTTCGGGATATTGCCTATGAAGAATCGCTGAACGGAGTGGCACAGTGGTGGCAAGAGATCCATGGACAGCGCAAAATTCCGGATTTTTGCAGATTGCCAACCTATTCGACGTGGTATAGCTATCATGAAGCGCCGGAATCGGCGCAGTTGGAACGGCAGGCACGCCTGGCCTCGGCGGTCGGCTGCCGGAGCATGATTCTGGACGACGGATGGCAGATGGAGGATTCGTCGCGGAGCTATCGCTATTGCGGAGATTGGAAAGTCTGCGAGAAAGAATTCCCCGACATGTGCGAACACGTGCGCGCCGTACACAAAACGGGGCTGAAATACATGGTTTGGTTTGCGGTGCCCTTTGTTGGAAAATACAGCCAGGCGTGGGAACGCTTCCAGGGCATGTTTCTGCCGGGCGACGGCGACACGCGATGTCTGGATCCAAGATACCCCGCGGTGCGCGCATATTTGCTGGAGAGGATTCTGGGCGCGGCGGCAGACTGGCGGATAGATGGCTGTAAGTTAGACTTCATCGATTGGTTTCGTCAACCGGAAAGGGAGGATCCGGAAGCGCTGCCGGGGCGGGACTTCCGTTCCGTCAGCCGGGCCGTCGTTCGTTTGTTGGAAGAGATGTGGGAATGTGCGGCAAGGAATCATCCGGAATTTGCCATGGAGTTCCGCCAAAGCTATACGGGGCCGGTGATGCGCAGGTTCGCCACCATGTTTCGCGTGGCGGATTGCCCGGGAGATTTTCGGCAGAACAAGGTATGCGCCATCAATTTGCGCCTTTTGGCCGGCGCTACGCCTGTGCATAGCGATATGCTCTTGTGGCATACGCAAGAGAACGCCCGGGAGGTAGCGCTGCAATTGCAGCACATCCTCTTTTGCGTGCCGCAAATTTCCGTTCGTCTGGAAGAAATGCAGGAGGATGTCGCCGCCACGCTGCGATATTGGCTGGCGTTTTGGACGGAGCATCGCGGACTGCTGCTGGATGGAACGCTGCGCGCCGAACATCCCGAAATGGGATATTCTTGCATTTGCGCAGAGCGGGCAAGGGAACGAATGATTGCCATTTATGCGGAGGGATGCATAGACCTTTCCGGGAAGGCGGCGATGCAGACAATCGTCAACGCCCGCCGCGAAAAAGGCGTGGTATGCAGGCTGAAACAAGCGGCGGCCATGCATGTTGTCATCCGCAATTATCGGGGTCAAATTGTGGAAGAGAGTCTCCAGACGCGGGAAGGTTTGTTTGAGCTTGCCATTCCTGGCTGTGGGTTGGCGCAACTTTCGTGTGTTCCATAGGGACATTCCGTCCGGGTTGACAGGCGAAAAAGCCCGGATGTATAATGAAAAAAATAACACAATAAGGCGGATGTGTTCAGTTGAAGCGGTGCAATTTGAATAATATGGGAATTCGCAAGAAGATCGTGTTGATGCATCTTCTGATTTCCGTTTCTATCGCAATCATTTCGTTGTTCTTTCTTCAGCAAAGCACGCGCACGACATACGAAAACATCCGTGCGTTGTCTCGCACGTCCGTGGAGCAGTTTTCGGCGAATGTCTCCGATAAGTTCAACGGACTGTACGATTTTTCCGAGCGCCTGCTCATGGAAGGGACGCTGCGCAAATATGTGTCGCAGGAGTACGCGCAGGCATACGACAGCTATTATGCGTATATCACGACGCTCAAGCCGATTATGGATGTGCTGACGCTCTTTCGTGAGGACATGAACGTAGAGATTTACACGGACAATCCCATGCTGTTGTTTTCTTCGCGGCTGAACAAAAGCCTGGAGGATATGGCGCAAAAAGAATGGTATCAGGGAAGTTCGTTCAGCGGGAAAGCGTTTTGGATTACGGAACGGCGCGTGATTATGGGAGAGGCGGAAGACCTGGTGGGATTCTATCGCTCAATGCGCTTGCCGGCCGCCAGCGTTGGCGCGCCATCCTATACGATGACGGTATCCGTGACGTTGCCGGTGGAAAGCCTTTATTCCATGATTTCCCAGGAAGACCTTGGGGAACGATTTGTGTTGCTGTGTGAAGACGATGGGAAGATCCTGATTGGTTCGAACCGGTCAAACGTATTCCAGAACGTGACGGATCTTGGGTTGGATTTGGAAACAATGCAGGCTTGCGCGGCGGAAAACCGGCAGATTCGGTGGAACCATGAACAATATATGATTGTCAGCAGCGCTTTGCACAATGAAGCCATTGGAATTATGGATTGGCAGGCGTTTTATCTGATTCCGGTCAGCAGCATCAATTCGTCGAATCTGTCGCTGCTGCTGTTGGATATCCTGATGTGCCTGCTGTGCACCGCGTTGACGCTGATCGTGACCTATCGCTTTGCAAAGAGCATGATTATGCGCATTGGACAATTGGCGGATACGGTTGACGAAGTGCTGAACCATCAGTTTGCGCTGCAGGTATCGGTAACCGGCGCGGACGAAATTGGCAGTTTGGAAAAATCGATCAACGCGATGATCCAGCGCATTCACACGCTGCGGGACGAAGTGTTTCAGACGAACTTGCAATATCTTTCGGCGGAACTGAAGCGCCAGCAGGTGCTCGTGGAAAAGCGGGATGCGGAAATCCACGCCCTGTGCGCGCAGATTCATCCGCACTATTTGTTCAATACGCTGGAAGCCATGAAGATGAACCTTCTCACGTATCAGAACATACCGGAGATGGTGGAAATGCTGAATGTGTTTGCGGAGAGCTTTCGGTTTTTTGTCAACACATCCATCGACATTGTGACCGTTCGGGAAGAATTTTATTTTTTGAGAAATTATACCACCATCCAGCGGTATTGTTACGGCACGTCGGTGCAATATTCGTTCTCTGTTTCAAAAGATGTTTTGGATTGGCGGCTGCCCAAGCTGCTGCTGCAGCCGTTGGTGGAAAATGCATTGTACCATGGCGTCTTGCCCAAAGGAAAGGGCAACATTGCCGTTGCCATCGCCGCGGAAGGAGAGTATCTGGTGATCACGGTGAGCGACGATGGCGTGGGAATGACGGAGGAGCAGCGCGCGGGATTGTGGAAGAAACTATATGAGGATCCGGAAGATGACGGAGAATATCGACATGGCGTTGCGCTGCGCAACATCGTTCGCCGGTTGAATTTGATTTACGGTGCGCGTCATCGTTTTGAGATCGACAGCGTCCCGGGAGAAGGAACGACGGTTCGGTTTTGTCTTGCTTGCGGCGTTTTGGAGGAGAAATAAACGATGTCCATGTATAAGGTGCTGATTGTGGACGATTCCCCAATCATCCGGGAAGGCATTTGCAGAATGCTGAATTGGGAAAGCCTGGGATTCAGGATTGCCGGTACCGCGGAAAGCGGAAGCGCAGCGCTAAAATTTTTGGAAACACAACCGTGCGACTTGATCCTGACAGACATTCGCATGCCGGATATGGACGGCATCGAACTGATTCGTCGGGTGCGTGAGCGTGGCTTGGATGCGGAAACGATCATCATCAGCGCTTACAGAGAGTTTGAATATGCAAAGGAAGCCATGCAATTAGGGGTAAATCATTATTTAATCAAGCCCATTTCCATAGAAATCCTCACGGAAACGGTTTTAATTTTGCGGACAGAGCTGCAGGAAGAGGAAAAACGCAGGCATCGCGAATCGGAAAGAGCGATGCTGAAGCTGCTTGTGGATTCCAGTGGAATTCCTCAAAATGGCATGGAAAGCACGATTCCGTGCAATTGTCCGTATTACTGCCTGGCGTTGTTGCATCTCAACACGCTGCAGGAGCAGATGGAACGATTGTTTGGAGCGAGAGAGGATGAGGAAACCTTTGAGGAAATTGTCATGAACTTCCTGTCCCCGCAAGTGGATTGTTTTGTAACGAGCCTTGCGGAAAACAGAATTGCCATTCTTTTTCTGCCAAAAAATGACGATGTTCAGCAGCTTCGGATTCTGATGTCAAAGCTGACGGAGCATTTGGAGCTTTACGCCGATATCTCTGTGCGGGCAGTGCTTGGAGAGGTTGTTTCCGGGATCCGCGAGCTGTCGGGAACATATCAAAGAATTGTAGCGATGATGAATCACGAACGGTTTTGGAAGCATGGAGAGACGATGGCGATGGTGACCGGCGCGTCTGACGCGTGGAAAGCCATTCCGGCGCTGGAAATGGCTTCGCTGCTGAATGCGGTTCGGACTTCCAAGATGGATGACGTCATGCAGGAAACCGGGGGGTTGATTGATCAGCTGCGCATGGCGCATTTGCCGGTATCGCAGCTGCGCATGATGCTTTCTGAAATCATGTTCAAATTGACCTCCGTTGTCATGGAGATCAACCATGATGCGAATCGTGTGCTTCGGCCATATGATTATCATGAACAGCTATACCGGATTTCGGATGCGGATGCATTGTTTGCCTATTTGAGGGAAACGATGTCCAAGTTATGCAACAGTTTGAACCATGCGCCGGAAAAAAACGGACAGATTCATACGAGCGCGGTTGCGGACTACATTCGGGAACACTACGCGGAAAACATCACGGCCAAGAGCATTGCGGAGAAGTTTTATATCAATCCTGTCTATTTGGGAAGACTTTTTGCCCGGAAGCAGGGCGTGTCATTGAATAAATACGTGAACAATGTGCGGATTGAAAACGCGCGGCTGCTGCTGGTGGAGACGGACATGAAGGTCTATGCAATCTGCAGCGCAGTCGGCTATAAATCCATCAAGTATTTTTATCAAATCTTCAAGGAAGTGACGGAGATGACGCCAAACGAGTACCGGCTGCTATATGGAAAATAAACTTCGGGCGTTTTTCCGAATTGCCAATCAAAGTTTCGCCCACGCGGGCTTCATGTTGAAAAATTGCGCGAGGGGACATCTGCATTTTGCCCAAATCGGAAGCGGCCGAACAGGGATTGCCGGGAAGCAGAGACGCTGATTCCGGGGGATTTGTCCGGGGGAATCGATCCTTTTGCGTCGCCGGGTTTGCGCGATGCCTTGCTTGGCGATTCGGTTCTTCGCCTCGTCCATGCTGTCTGCGCCAACGAAGCCAAAATCATTTCCAATTCAAACGATATTCGTTTTTGATAAAGACAGCGCTTATTTCCATTGACTGAAACAGGCATGCTATGCTATAATTCGCAATGTTAAAATTTTATGAATACATAGGCGAAGGAAAACACAATGAAGCGTGGTTGGAAAGGCATTGGAATGATTGCCGTCGCGGCGCTGTTATGGAGCATGCAGGGCGTCTTGGGCAAGGCAAACACCTGGGGTTCTTTTTCCCTGGTGGGCGTTCGCGCAATTTTTGCAAGCTTCGTGTTGGGATGTGTGCGCAGGGATTTCCGGATTCCAAGGAAACGAGCGGACTGGATTGGCGGTGCGTTTGTGGCATTGACAGCGCTGTTGTTTTTGTGGGCAAACAATTTGACGTCCGCTGCCAATGCCATTATTCTGCAATACACCATGCCCATATTCGTGATGCTTTTCGGTCTGGTCTTTCTGCATCAAAAACCCACTTGGGGCGAATTTGGGGTGAGCATATGCGTGCTGGCAGGGATCATCCTGTGCGTATCCGGCAGCAGCGCGCGAGGCAATTTGTGGGGAGACGTGCTGGCGTTGTTGTCCGCCGTTAGCTATGCAGGGGTGTTCTGCGCGGGGAAACTTCTGGGCGCATGTCCGAAAGATTACAGCTATTTGGGCAATGTATGCTGCCTGTTGTGCCTGCTGGCCATTCCCTTTGACGCGGATTTTCAACTGGAACGTTCGGGGCTGCTGTCCGCCGCCGCAATGGGCGTGATGGTGGGCTTGGGCTATGCGGCGTTTGCCGCGGGCATGCGGGAAAACGTGCAGCCCACGACGGCGGCGATTCTTTCCAACATTGAGCCTGTTGCGAATCCAGTTTGGGTGTTTCTGTTTCTGGGCGAACGACCTGCAACCATATCTGTCGCCGGCTTTTTGATGGTGCTCGTCACCGTGTCCATATATGGGATTGCGACCAATGCGCAAAGGAGAAGGGCGGAATGAAAAAGGTTTTTTTGCTGGGAGATTCCATTCGATGCGGATACGACGCATATGTCAAGGAAAGCATGTCCAACGTGGCGGAGGTATATTATCCCGCAGAAAACTGCCGCTTTACAACGTACATATTGCGCAATGTGCATTCTTGGAAGGACGATTTGCACATAGACCGTGCGGACGCCGTTCATTGGAACGCAGGCCTGTGGGACACATTGCGCATTTATGGGGACGAACCTTTGATTCGCCCGGGGGAATATGCGGACGCCGTCGAGCGCATCACAAAGCGTTTGATGTTTTTGTTTCCGGAAGCGAAAATCATCTTCGCCACGTCCACGCCGGTTGTGGAATCCGGATTTATCCAGGAATTCGAATGCCGATACAACCGGGACGTGGAGGAATACAACCGGATTGCCTGTCAGGTGTGCCGTCAGTACGGCTGCATGATTGATGATTTGTATGGCTTGCTCAAAGATGCTCCTGCAAGCCTGCACTCGGACCAGACGCATTTTTACACGGCGGAGGGTACGGAAATCATTGGCGGACAAGTGAGCCGCGTATTGTGCGAGGCGTTAAACATAGATCCCGGGTTGCTCATCCGGCCGGATTTGCAGAAATTCGTTGCGCCGGCGGTGAAAGGCGATCGGGAGATGTTCATCAAACGCGGGAATCTTTATGAAAAAGTGCTGGGCATCTGAAAAAATGCGCGTTCTTTCATTTTGAAAGAATGCGCATTTTTCATGGTTTGTGGAACCGACGTAAGAAACCAAGCAGAACGGGGGCCATAAAGAAAAGGCGGCAGCAAAAGGGAATTTGCCAGGCGCGTGACCGACATGCCCTCTGCTTAGATGGCTTCTGCTTGCCGGATGAACCAATCCTGGTCGTACTTGGTCATGTTGTTGAAATACCAGTTCCA
>JAQXRL010000006.1 GCA_029218505.1 Eubacteriales bacterium
CACGGGGTATCACCACGAAACCGTAGTCCGCTGGTGCAGAAAGAAGAAGCTCGAATGCTTCTGCATCCGCAGAACGTATTTGATTCCCAAGGTCAGCCTGATGGAGTATCTGACCGCCAACCATTGCTTTGCCATCAACGACACGGCGAAGGAGCACATTCTGGAAGCGGCGGCGAATCGTGCCGCCACAGAAGAAAATCTCCCAACGCCGGTTGATTCGCCTTGAGAATAAACAGCCGCATCTCCCTTGAAAGGAGTGCGGCTTTCTTTGCGGGCACAGAGAAGGAATTCGTGTAGCGCATGATTGGAGGTAGTCGTCAGGGAGCGGGATTACTGAGCGGTTATCATGCTGCAATCTTTTTTGTGGCAAGATGCCGAATTAATACGCGCACGATATGGTTTCGGCTGGTATGATTTTTTCTCTATTCTTTTGAGCAGGAATGGGACTGTTGATCTGTCGTTCCAGAAGAACGTGATAGCCTTGATCATATTCTGGAGATGGGAAAAAGTTGTCTGTGCTAACCAAGCTGCCTTGGCCTAACATTTCATCAACTAAGGCAACATTGATCCTAATGACGCAGGCTATTCGTTCGTCAAAATCATAAGAACAATGCTTACCCCTTACGATCCAACCGTGTTGTGAGCAGGGACGCAAAAATGTTGAAGGCAGGTTCTTCCGCAAATCAATAGTGTATGTATTCTCACCAAAGTATATTCCGTTTAGTGATGGAGCATTTGTTTCGGCAACATATAAGAACAAATACATATGGCCTTGTTTATTATCGTCATCAAAGTGTTGCCATAGCATTGCGTTCTCTTGGTTCTGAGTATCGATTTGATCACAACATTGTTGCCATTTTGTTATGTTACTGTCATTTATTTTCTTCAAATAAGTTGTAACGACCTCAGCATACGGCCGCTTACTTCTCATAGCATTATTTTGGCATTTCTCAATCTGCTTAGATGTGAGTCTTGCTTCATCCAAATCCTGCGGTTTATCTGGATAGCATTTGGAAATTGGAAGATCAACTTGTAGATTCAGGTACTTGTCTTCATCTGGTTTCTTGGTTGCATCTCGCCTATAATAAGCCTTTTTCGTTTTATCATACGCAAACAAACCAAACCAAAGAGCAGTCCAGTGATTATCAACGAAGTCGACGCAAAACGTTTTACCTCCATAGTGCTGCAATACTGCTTCCATGGTTAATCGCTTATACAATTCCCACCCTGCTACATCAGGTAAATCTAGGTTGAAGAATTTGATAAGTGATGGATCCACTATCATGCAACTAAGAGCTTGCTCCAGTTGTTGTTCTTTGGATACCCGAAGGGTTGGATCATGGAAGATGCTTGGTATCACTCTCGGGTATAGATTGCATTGTCCTCTATACAGAACCGTACCAATACCCGCATTTATGTGTTTTACATAACCTACGAGCTGGTTTAGGTCGTTTTGTGATGTCACAGTAAATACAGGAATGCCTCTAGACCATGTGCCAGTAAAAATCCTGTTTTCATGAGTTTTTGCTTCAGGGTATCTGATCATAACATTTCCCTCTCAATCTCTGGTACTCAAGTGACTTAAGGAGCGGTTTGTGCAGTATCCAGCGGCTCTAGCCTTAAAATGAAATCAGTCAACATGATTGCATTAAGGGAAGCTTTCTTGCTTGGATAACTGCGATACCAACTGTGGGAAACACCATGTCGATTAGGAACGCCATCAATCACATCATCTACTTTGTCACATTGAGAAACAATGAAATTGTCAAAGTAGTCGCTGAAAATCTGTTCGTAATCATTGGCTTCTGTTAGTTCTGCGAGTTCCTTCTTAGTTACACTCATCCTCTGACGGTGGCGTTCGTGCATAGGAACGTTGTTTGCTTTTGTGTAGATCATTCCTTCCCACATAGAGGCTAAACTGGAAATCGTCAGTGCATACTCACCGCGAAGATGCGCATCCATAGCCTGACATAGTATCTTTTTGACATGAGCCTCGATGTCCAGCCTTCTCCACGAATGCTTAATGGCATTAATTCTTTTAGGCGTATAGTACGCAAGGATAAGTTTATCAATCCTCTTTTCACGTCGTTTGCTGGCACCACGACTTGTCTCCATCACTTCTGCAACTGCTGCAGTCAAAGTTGTATCTTTAAGCCATCCTGCATAGGGAAACCACTTGCACTCATACATTGCCAAAAGATAGGCTACCTTGAATTCTTCATGTGCTTTGAATATCTCGTTAAGTGCTTCAAGCGTCCTGTACATGGGACTAAAATCAAGGCTCTGCAACCATTTCATAGCAGGCGATTGCAGTGCCTCGAGCATTGCAGTGCCAAGATTAACCACAGTATTCCGAACAGAATTGGCCATGGTTTGAGCCATTTCGCCGCTGAACGCTTGGACAATCCTTGTTATACCAGTGCTTATTGGGTTCAGAATCGGGTTGGTAAAAGAATAATTCGGTATTTGGGTAGATAGCGCAAGTTCACCGAGTGCAGAAAATATGGGATGAGCAGTAGCACTCTTCATGCTTTGATCGGCAATAGTCTGAGCAGCGGTTGACATCTGAATATCACGTGCTGCGTCAAGTGCCGGATTAGTAACATTGAGGTTCTGGAAGTCATTCGCAGGCAATGCGGCCAAACCGATTTCCGGCAGATCTACTTTGGCAGATGCGATTGTCTGTTGAATCTGATCAACTTGTTTTGCTGCAGACAAAGACGGCCGTGTCAACTCATGATTGGCGGGATCACCCTCTTGGAGAAGTTCATGCTGTTCATGGTTTTCTCCGAGATTCTTCATGAAAAACTCCCTCCCTACTGTATTTGTCAGCAGCTACAATGCAACTGCCAGTATTATCAGCATATATGGACAAGAAAACTTTACTAAATCAATTATATGGTACTTTTCTCGAACTGGCAATGGGTCTTGAGTCTATTTGTGATCATGATCTTCATAACAAACAGCAAAAGTATTTGGAATGATAAACCATCTATTCTTTGTCGTTAGGATGTTTTTATATAACAATTTAAGGAGGAGAATCATTTGTCTGCAACAATCATCGCCATCGCCAACCAGAAGGGCGGAGTCGGCAAGACAACCACCTGCGCCAATTTGGGCATCGGGCTTGCACAGGAAGACAAGCGCGTGCTCCTGGTGGACGGAGATCCCCAAGCAAGTTTGACCATCAGCCTCGGCTGGAACCAGCCGGACGCGCTGCCGGTCACGCTGTCCACGCTCATGAGCCGCGCGCTCATGGACGAGTCGATCCATGCGGAGGAAGCAATACTCCACCACGCGGAGGGCGTGGACGTGCTGCCCGCCAGCATCGAGCTGTCCGGCATGGAGGTGTCTCTCGTGAACGCTATGAGCCGGGAAACCGTGCTGCGGCAGGTGCTAGACGGCGTAAAGCGGCAGTACAGCCACATCCTCATCGACTGTACAATAACGCCACGTGGAAGGATCAGATGACCGACAGAAAGCATAACGGGATTTATGGAAACAATATAACCTATGATGCGATCGGTAATCTCACTACCTATGCTGGCTGGACGTATACGTGGAAGTGCGGTCGCCAGCTCGTATCCCAGGTGCAGGGAAATACAACCATCACGTATGCGTATGATGTGTCCGGTATGCGTGTGCGCAAAACGGTCAACGGCGTCACGCATGACTACACGTGGAATGGCGGACGCCTGGTTCATCTCAAGGCCGGCACGAATCATGACCTGCATTTCTTCTACGATGCAAAGGGTACGCCCGCTGTCGTCCTCTATAACGGCTCGCCGTATGCGTATGTCAAAAACCTTCAGGGCGATATTGTCGCTATTGTTGACGCTTCCGGAAATACCGTGGTACAATATCGTTATGATCCTTGGGGACGAAAAATGAGTCGTACCGGCACGCTTCAGGCAACCTTGGGCTATTACAATCCGTTCCGTTATCGTGGATACATTTTCGATGAGGAAACATGGATGTATTACCTCAAGAACCGGTATTACTATCCGGAACTGCGCCGGTTTATCAGCGTCGACCCCGAACTTGGCGAACTTGGCGCGCTGGGTTCTCATAACCGCTATTGCTATTGCTTCAATGATCCCATTACCTATCTGGACGATCAGGGGCTGCGTGCCCAGAATCGTGTGCACCAATGGGTGGTTGAAGATATCTGCAACCGTTCAAATGGAAGTCTAGTTTATTCTGGAACAAAAATTTCTTATAATGGAGGCTCATGGGGCTTTGCCGACATTATCGAGCGCTCTACGAATAGCGTATGGGAAGTAAAGCGCGTCACGCACAGTGGGCCGAAGGCACTAGAGCAGATCAGGCGGTATTTGGGTAAAGGCTCCGGTAAATATTTGGATGGATCATGGAATGGGCAAACTTTGATTCGCGGAACGAACAGACCTGAACTCAATGGCGTTATCATATGGAAGAAGAAGGAATTTTGGGTTGGTATAAATTCGTTGGCAATGGCTTCATCCTCTACGATTATTATGAATCCCCCAAGCCCTCTGAGGTATATCAGGAAGAAACCGCAAAAAATATTGCAAAGGCAGCGCCGAGATTTCAGCGTGATCCCGCGGTATCCTCCTCCCTTGGGTTTGCGTTTTTCGGATTGGGCAGCGCGGCAATCTGTCTTCCCTCGTTGGGGTTTGGTATGACCGGCGGCTGCAATTCCAATATTTTCTCTTTGCTACACTAATTGCTGCGAGGTGGTATTGATGGAAAATCTCCGGGAAGAAATC
>JAQXRL010000007.1 GCA_029218505.1 Eubacteriales bacterium
ACACCGTGATTTCCAGCAATCGCTGCACATTTTTCGACGTTTGCAACAACCTGTATCGCACGCCGTTCCAACGCAGGCGCGACGGCACGCGTTTCAAATCCTGCAAAACCGCCTCCAGCATCTCCGCATTCAGGCCATCGGTAACGTACAGGGGCGTTCCTGCATGACTGCGGAGCAAAATCAACTTGTCTTCTCCGCAGATGAGGCTATCCAGCGCTTGTCGCACCGTTTCCTGGTCGATCTGAAACAAAACGACGCGATTCGGCCGCACGGAACCAATGGGCAGCGGCGTTACATACAGATAGGCGTTTTCGCAAACCATCCATCCGGCGGAAGTTCTTTCGTTCAATTCATGCAGGAATTCCTGACGCATGGACTCCGAATCGCCCAACTGCTCCGCGTATACGTCCGGGCGCATCATGCCGTTTGTGGTATATAGCCGGTTGTCTCCGCAAAAATAGATCCCGATCAAATCCACAAACAGATTGCCATCACAAAAGCCAGCCATTTCATCAATGCCCTGTCGGGCATCCGAGCCCGCCTCCTGCATCAGATAACGGCTGAGCTTGTCACTGGTTTGCAATTGATACGCAATGCTGTTCATCTCTTGCACGCGCAAATCCAGCATGCTCACCGCCTGCTCCGCATCCGCCTGGCAACTGGCCAACACCAGCTTTCCCCGCTCATGGGCGCTGTTGTTCAGCAACACCGCCGTGAGCACGGTAAACGGAATCAGCGTCATGATGAGATATGTAAGCACCAATTTCCGGAATATTCGTGAACGCCTCAAGGATGCACAACTCCTTTTCGCCGCCATGCGGAGCGCCCCAAATACGGGCGCTCCGCACAAGTATGGTTAGCCTATCACGCGCTCATAGGCCGCCTGTTTCACCGCAATGACGTCGTCCACGCCCATCTTTTGCAAGGTGGCAACGTATTCATCCCAAGCAGCGTCAATGTCTGCTTCACCGGTAATAAACTTCACTTCCATGCTGTCCACGTAATTTTGCAAATCCACCGTGATGTTCAGCGTGTCCTGCTCCTCTTGGGTGAATACCACCAGGGGATAGTTAATCTTCAGGATGTCCAGAGGACGGGAACTGGTGAGAGTTTCCCAGGCAAATGCACTGCGTGCATCGCCTGCCAACATAATAAAGCCCATGTAATCGCTGGAATTGTAGGGCATGGACATGGGCGCGTTCCAGGCACGCAGCCCCCAATATGACGTATATTTTTCCTTATCGTACGTTATTTCGGTGTACAGTTCGTTCCCTTCTTCATCTTTGATAACCTTCCATCCGCCTTCGCCATCCCAGGTACCCTGCTCGGGGCCGGAACGCACCATCAGGCTGCCCTCCGTGGTAAAGAAATAATCCACCAACCGAACCATCGCTTCGGGATATTCACACTTATCCGTAATGACAAAGTTCCCGGTGTTGCGATACACATACTGATTGCCCGGCCAAATAGGCTCCGTATTGATATCGCTGGTCAGAACAGGAATGCGTCCATAGACCTCATAATCCTCGACTCCATAGCTGTACGGTGCAGATTCATTGCCTATTCCCACAAGGTTGTTTTTAAGCTTCGCGCCATATTCCTCTGCCGATAGGATAAACACATCCTTGTCCAACAAATCTTCGGTGTACAGCTTCTTCATGTACTTCAGGTATTCCTTGTATTGCTCCGTCATGGGCACGTATACATACTGGCCGTTCAGCACGTCGTCCACGGCGTCCACAATGCCCAGCGCCGCCAGGATGGAACGCTGAAAATCCAAGCTGTCCGCAGGATAGGATACCGGGATCTCGTCGGTGGGATCGCCATTTCCGTTGGCGTCCTGGTCCCGGAATGCCACCAGTAAATCGTACAGATCGTCCAATGTAGCGGGAGTTTCCATGCCCACATTCTCGATCCATTGCATGTTCATCCAACTGGCGGCAGTAATGCGGTCACGGGCCGCCGTATAAATCACAGGCATGGAGTAAATCGCCCCATTTTCCGCACGAATGGCCGTCTCAATTTCCGGATATTGCTCCATCAAGGCCTTGAAGTTGGGAGCATACCGGTCGATCAGGCCGGACAGATCGATGAAAATTCCCTGTCCGCCGTAAAGTTGCTCATCCTCTGCAGTAATGCCGCCAAAAAACACGTCCGGATAGTCGTCAGAAGCCAACACCAATGCTTTGCGTTCGTCAAAAGCGGATTTTTCCACCAACTGGTATTCGATGTTGATGCCCAATTCGTCCCGGCACTTTTTCACAAACCACATGTCCGAAAAATCCGTGGGTTGTTCGGGCATGCGCGGAAACAGACAGGTGACGGTAATTTCCTCATCCACGATGGGATATCCCGTCTCGTTAAAGCCGTAGTCCTCCGCCACCGCGGCACAGGACAGCAGCAACAGGGTTGCCAGGAGCATTGCGATCGTTCTTCTCATGTTTCCAACCTCCATGTTTTATTATATCACACGCGCAAATGCGCACGCAATTCTTAACTTTTGATCGCGCCCACCATCATGCCCTTCACGAAATACTTCTGCAAGAAGGGATACAGCGCCAAAACCGGGACGCTGGCGACGATTACCACGCCAAACTTCATGGATTCCTTCAATTCCAACCTCTGCAGCCACGCCTGAATGGCTTCTTCATCGCCCGCTAGTTCCGCCATGTCCTCCATAATCAAAATGTTGCGCAGATAGATCTGCAATGGATACCATCTTGCATCCGACAAATAAATCATGGCGTTGAAATAGTTGTTCCAATGGCCCACCGCATAAAACAACACTAGCACCGCCAGAATGGGCGT
>JAQXRL010000008.1 GCA_029218505.1 Eubacteriales bacterium
TACAATGGGCGGGGCTCTGGTGACGGGGGATTCCGCAGATACGGTCCTTTGCTTTTCGTGATGCAGTTGCCAGACCGCACCTCCATGATCGCAAAAGGAATTTTTTCCTATTCACCGCTTAAGCTTCCCCGAACCCCACGCCTGGCGCAGGGGTTTCTTGGTACAAGAACTGCCGCGGAGTTATGCTCCGCGGCAGTTCTTTGTGTTCGTTGACACAGGGGTGTTATGCTTCCGCCTTCACCTTTTTCAGCTCTACGAAACGGGGCAGTCCATCCACATACGTGAGCTTGGTCTGACCCTGAATCAAGGGCAGGCAGTAATCGATAAAGCCCTGTTCAACGCCGTCGCCGTCCTTGTTGATCCACTCCAGAGGCACTTTCTTTTCGGTGTTGGCCACAATGGTCAGATCAAACAGCTTCACATTGCACTTATACTGTCCGTTGACGTATTCACGCTCAAAGCCCACCATCTTGTCGGTGATCCCGTTCACCGCGTTGACGACGGCAGCCTCGCCAGCCATGAAGGATTCGTCAATATCCGTCTGAGAAGCGCAATGCGCCGCGCAGCGCTGCAACAGAGAAAGCTCGATGCCGCGCACCTTGGCGCCGGTTTCTCCCTTGATATAGTTGGCCAGATATGCCGCCAGGCCGCCCAACTGCGCGTGACCGAAGCTGTCCTTGGCCATATTCTTGTTGGCATATTCCGCAATGAAGGTACCGTCCTTGTCGTGAATGCCTTCCGAGACAACCACCAGGCACTTTTTCTTCGCAGCATAGATTTCCTTTACCTTTGCGGTAAACTTCGCCAGATCGAAGTCCACTTCCGGCAGGTAGATCAGGTCTGCGCCACGGCCCTTATAGTTGGCCAGCGCCGCTGCGGCGGTCAGCCAGCCTGCGTGACGGCCCATGCATTCGATAATGGTGATCATACCGGTATCGTACACGGTAGAATCGCGATACACTTCCATGACGGACGTGGCAATATACTTGGCTGCGGAGGCAAAGCCCGGGCAGTGGTCGGTTCCCGCCAAATCGTTGTCAATGGTCTTGGGAATGCCCATACAGCGGCATTCATAACCGTTGCGCAGCATAAACTTGGAAATCTTGTTGCAGGTATCCATGGAGTCGTTGCCGCCATTATAGAAGAAATAGCGGATATCGTATTTCTTAAAGATTTCCAGAATGCGGATATAATCGGTTTCATCCTCGTCGGGATCCTTCAGCTTATAGCGGCAGGAGCCCAGCGCAGAGGAGGGCGTATACTTCATGAACGCCAATTCTTCGGGATCTTCCTTGGACATATCCATGAGATTGTCCTCCAGGATGCCCTTGATGCCGTTGCACATGCCGAACACGCGGGTAATCGCATCGGATTCCAGCGCGGTCTTGATCGCGCCATAGGCGGAAGCATTGATGACGGAGGACGGTCCGCCGGACTGGCCGATGACCGCGGCGCCTTTCAAAATGGACATGGTATATCATTCCTTTCCATGATAAAATCACAATCCTACCCTGCATAAATTTAGCACAGATTGCCTCCACTGTCAAACGCACATGCGTTAAATCTGTCATAGGAGTGCGCAATCCCGTCGAAAGAAACCCCTTGCGCAGAAAGCGCTGCGTCCTGTATAATAAATGCAACGCCAAAGGAGGTGGTTTGTCATGAAGCTGGGCAAAAGCATTCTCGTCATTCTTGCGCTGATGTTTGCGGCAGCGCTGCCATCCTGTGCAGCACAGGAACTTGAAGCAACCGTACATTTTTTCAATTTTGGAAAGGCGGATGCAATTCTCATTACCACGGCGGAACATGCGGTTTTAATCGACACAGGAAAAAACAAGGACGGAACGCAAATCGTAGAATACCTGAAAAAAAACGGCATTGCGGCGCTGGACGTCATGATCATTACCCACTTTGACAAGGATCATGTGGGCGGGGCGGACAGCGTGCTGGAAGCGATAGAGGTTCGCCGGGTGTTGGAAAGCGACTATGCCGCCGACAGCAAGCAGACCACGCAATACCGTCAGGCATTGGCGGAGGCGGGCATAGAAGCCGAGGCGCTTTCCCGGAACATTTCGTTTTCCCTGGGCATGCTGGAATTCACCATCGACGTGGCCGACGCACTCTACGCGCAGGAAAACGACCTTTCTCTCGTGGTGCGCATGACGTGCGGACAAACCGCCTTCCTGTTTGCGGGAGACGCGGAGGATGCGCGGCTGACGGAATTGCTTTTCGACGCGGACAGCCTTGCCTGCGACGTGCTGAAAGTCCCTCATCACGGTGGATATGAGGACCACAGTCTCCTGTTCTTTGCCGCCTGCAACGCGAAATATGCGGTTATCACATCCTCAGAGAAGGATCCCGAGGACGAAGCAACCATCCTCGCGCTGGAAAGCGCGGGAACGGAGGCGCTGCTCACAAGACACAGCGGCGATGGCATCACGATGGATGTCACCGCCGGCGGCCTGCAGGTTCGCTTCTCATAGAAAGACGTGGGAACGTTGGGCGCCGCCCTTCGGCGCGACTGCTACTACGCACCGGAGACTTGCGAAGCAAGTTCCGGCAGCGCCAAGTCGGAAACCGGAGGTTCCTCCCGGGCTGGTCGCCCTTCGGCGCGACTGCTACTACGCACCGCGAAGCGGCTTGTATTGCGAAGCAACCCAATCTTACCCCGTTCAAGGGATATTGTCCCTTGACGATCCCATTTTCGCTCACGCGGGAGGAAATTTTCAAAAAATGCGCATCCAAAGCGCCTGTTCAAAGCAGGAAAATGCCGTTTTCCCGGGCGATGCGCAGGGTTTCCTGGGGCCAGGCAGAGGCCTGAACCTCGCCAATGTGGCATTTTTGCAAAATCAGCATGCAGATGCGCGATTGACCGACGCCGCCGCCAATGGTCAACGGAAGACGTCCTTCCATCAGGGCTTTGTGGAAGGGAAGCGTCATGCGTTCCGTGCAATTTGCTTTTTCCAATTGCGCCTGCAACGATGTTGCATCCACGCGAATTCCCATGGAAGAAATCTCCAAGGCGCAGCCAAGAACATCGTCCCAGACGAGGATATCGCCGTTCAGCGCCCAATCGTCGTAATCCGGCGCACGCCCGTCATGGGGCGCCCCGGAAGCGAGGTTGTCCCCAATTTGCATGATAAACACGGTGCGGCGTTCCCGGGTAATGGCGTTTTCCCGCTGCTTGGGCGTCATGCCGGGATACATGGTTTCCAGTTCGGCGGCGGTAACGAAGGTGACCTCCGGGCAAATGCGCGGGGTCAATTGCGGAAAGCGCGCGCAGGTGGCCAATTCCGTGGCGGCAAGCACGCGCACAATAATCTGCACGGTGTGCATCAAATAGTTTACGTTGCGGTCCTCCCGGGAAATAATTTTTTCCCAATCCCACTGATCCACATAGATGGAATGCAGATTATCGGTTTCCTCATCCCGGCGAATGGCGTTCATGTCCGTATACAGGCCCTCATGCATGGAAAAGCCATATCGCGCCAGCGCCATGCGCTTCCATTTCGCCAAGGAATGTACAATTTCCATGTGTCCGTCAATGCCGTTGGCGCAAAATTCCACAGGGCGCTCCACGCCGTTTAGATTGTCGTTGAGGCCGGATTCTCTTTCCACAAACAACGGCGCGCTGATGCGCAAAAGTCCCATGGCCTTGGAAAACGTATGTTCGAAGGTGTCCTTTACATATTTGATGGCAACTTCCGTTTCCCGCAGGCTGAGAAGGCTTCGATAATCCTTGGGAATCATAAACTGATCCACGTTTCAGCACCCCTTCTTTGAAAAATTGACAGGGTCTTTGGAATTGTTTTAGTATAGCATATTTTCCATCCAAAATCCACCTTTTTTGCCGGGATCGCCACTTCGCGAACGTTGCAATGCGGCGAATTTTGTGGTATGCTAAGGGCATTGCCATTCCATTCTGAAGAGAGGTGCCCTATGTATCGTTTCACAGACCTGATGCTGTGCTTTTTTGTCTTTGGCTTCTTGGGTTGGTGCGCAGAAGCGGTGATTCTCTCCATTCGGGAAGGGCGTTTTGTCAACCGCGGCTTTCTGATGGGGCCGATCGTTCCACTGTATGGCGCCTGCGCGGCCATCCTGTCTGCGTTTTTTGAACCGTGGCGAAACAACATCGTTTGGCTGTGCATTGCCTCCATGGTGTTGTTCGGAATCATGGAGTTCATGACAGGATTCATTCTGGAACGTCATTTTCATGCAAAATGGTGGGACTATTCCGACCGGAAACACAACATCCGGGGATACATATGTCTGGAACATGTCGCAATCAAGGGCGCCTTGATCGCGCTGTTGGTGAAATATTGCCAACCGCTAATGCAAAAACTGCTGTCGCCCGTTCCCGAACTGCTCATTCGGGTGGTTGTCATTGCATTGTGGATCGTTCTGGGCATCGACCTTGTCATTTCATATTGTGCCGCCCGCAAGCTGAACCGGGATTTTACCAAGGCGGAATGGCTTGCCAGGCTTTTGCGGAAAATCACGCAAACGCTGGGGCTGAGCATTGCGGAAGTGATCCTGCGGCGCGGCAAGGGCCACATGGAGAAAGCGTTCCCCAAGATGCACAAGCAGGAGGAGGAAGCGCCAACCGTCTTTGCCAGCGGCTTAAACCGCTACAAACTGTTTTGGATTTTCTTCATCACCGCCTTGGCCGGGGACATCATCGAAACGATTTTTGTCTATGCGACATCGGGCAAGCTCATGAGCCGTTCCAGCCTGCTATACGGGCCATTCAGCGTGGTGTGGGGCCTGGGCGGCGTCCTGCTTACGGTCATTTTGCAGGGTCTGGCGCAAAAAAACGATCGATATGTGTTCCTGGGCGGCTTTTTGATCGGCAGCATTTATGAATATGCTTGCAGCGTGCTCACAGAAATCTGCTTTGGCACGGTTTTTTGGGATTACAGCAAGCTTCCGTTTAACATCAATGGCCGCATCAACCTTCTGTTTTGCGTTTTCTGGGGCGTACTGGCGCTGATCTGGGTCAAAAACATTTATCCCATCATCTCCGCCTGGATTGAGCGCATTCCCGTTCGTCTGGGCAAGCCGCTTACCGTTGTATTGGCCATTGCATTGCTGGCAGACGGAATTCTCTCCGTTGCCGCGCTGGCGCGCATGGACGCCAGGGCCAGGGGCAACGAACAGAGCAACGCCATAGAAGCATTTTTGGACGAAACATATCCGGATGATTATTTGAAAAACCGGTATCAAAACATGAAATTTGTGGTGGACGAATAACGCATTCTTTTGCAAAAGCAGCGATGGCTGCAGGAGGTTTTTCCCGCATGAAGGAAGTAGCATTTGCAGCACTGGGCGTGGGAGGTTCCACGATCATCGGCGCAGTCATTGGATTTCTGGTAAAGGCCATTCCGCACAAATGGAACGACGCAATTACCAGTCTGGCCGCGGGAATCATGCTTTCCGCCGCAGTGTTAGGGTTGATTGTACCCGCCACGGAAATGACGGGCACGAAAGGGCTGTGGATGGTGGCTCTTGGCATCTTTGCCGGCGCCGCCTGCCTGAACCTGATGGATCGCGTAACGCCGCATCTGCACGCGCTGGTTGGCATAGACCGGGAACGCCATGCACACAATGAAGGCATAGACAAGGTGCTGTTGTTTGTTTGCGCCGTGGCCATTCACAACCTTCCCGAAGGTCTGGCCGCAGGCGTTGGCTTCGCCGGATCACCGGCGGAATCGGGCGGCGCAATTTCCGTGGCGGTGGGCATCTCGCTGCAAAACATTCCGGAAGGGATTATGCTGGTGCCGCCCATGATTTTGGCGGGCGTTCCCAGAGGCCGGGCATTCTGCGTCGCGGCGGTAACGGGACTCATTGAAGTTGCAGGAACCTTTCTGGGATACCTGGCAGGCGGGATTTCCCAGGTGATTCTGCCCTTCGCCCTGGCCTTTGCCGGCGGCACCATGTTGTACGTGGTCAGCGATGAGATGATTCCGGAAACCCACAGTCATGGATACGAGCGGATGGCGACCTACTCTCTGCTGGTGGGATTTATTCTTATGCTGGTGATGGATTATTATATTGGATAGGAAATGGACATGAAGTTATACTTTGCACCTATTGAGGGAATCGCCGGTTATATTTACCGGAATGCGCACCGGAAATATTTCGGAGGAGCGGATACTTACTTTTCCCCTTTTCTTGCGCCCACGCAGGATCACGGCTTTACCACGAAAGAGAAAATGGATGTGCTTCCGGAGCATAATCAGACCCTTAAGCTGGTACCTCAGATCCTGACGAATCAGCCGGAGGCGTTTCTCTGGGCTGCAGAAGAGATGCAAAAGCGCGGCTATCAGGAAGTGAATCTGAATCTGGGCTGCCCCTCAGGTACTGTGGTTTCCAAGAGAAAAGGGGCTGGGTTTCTGGGAGCCCCGGCGGAACTGGATCGGTTTCTGGATGCGGTTTTTTCAAAGGTGGGGATTTCCGTATCGGTGAAGACACGGCTTGGAATGGAAGAGGCAGCGGAGTTTGAGCAGCTTCT
>JAQXRL010000009.1 GCA_029218505.1 Eubacteriales bacterium
GCCTCCGCGCAGGCTTGTCATTTTCCGTTCGTGAAAGACGGGACTTTCTCTTGCTTGCCACCCTGAAAAGGGACGTTGTCCTTCCCAAGCATCGCTATTCGATCTCCCGGTTTCTCTTCGTCCAACTGGTGTCGGATATAGATTGCAATCTTTTGTTTGTTCTTCCATACAAGCACAAAGGGTGGGGCTCTGGTGTCGGGGAGATTCCGTAGATGCGGTCTTTTGCTTTTCGTGATGCCGTTGCCAGACCGCATCTCCAGGATCGCAAAAGGAGTTTTTCTTTCATATTCACCGCTCAAGTTTCCCCGAATCCCACGCCTAGCGCGGTGGGCTTCAGAGTACAAAAAAAGAGAGCCGGGAAGCATTCCCGACCCTCTCAAGCTGTCGAAAAACGCAGGGAGAGCACGCGAGGGCTTCCGGCTTCTCAAATTCCAATCGTGGCCGGCGGCGTGCACGGCGACCACGGGCGCTGATTTTCCTCCGAAAAAATCGCTGCCTTGCAGGTTTTGCGGCCGAAATCCGCAGAATTCCAGCAGAATCTGGAGAGGGTGGCCGTGGCGAGGGAGCTTGCTTCCCCGTCCACCAGCTTGTCAAAAAGTCTTTGGGAACAAGCTGAAGAGAGCCGGGAAGTATTCCCGACTCTCTTTTTGTCTCGATGGGCGCTTGCGCGAACCATGGGGATCGCACATCAGATGCCCGCCACGTATTCGGTTCCCTTCAGTTCGTTGCAGGCTTTTACATAAGAAGCAAGGATTTCCGCGCCGCCCATGGACTTCCATTGCTTGATGTAATCCGCCCACGTATCGTCGTTGAGCTCCACCTCGCCGGTAACAAACTGCATGGCGCTCTTTTGAATCAGGTTGTCCACGTCCACGCTGTAGTCCATGTCCTCCTGGGTCTGGGGAACGCCGTAGAACAAATCCGTATACAGCGGCGCTTCCGTGAGGAACTGATGCACCAGCATGCTGCGGCGAACCTCCAGCTTCACATCGCCCTGGGGCGCGGAATTGGCAAAGTTTTCCTCTTCAATGCGGTTGGTCAAGGTATACAGAGAGTCCAGCTGCATGCTCTGGAACAGGGCTGCGCCCTCTTCCGTGCGGGTGGGATAACCGTCTGCGTCCTTGGTGTAGTGTTCGCCTTCCACGCCGTAACGGGTCAGCCACCAGCCTTCATCGGTGCTCATGTAGTTCAATACGTCCATGGCCAGCTCTGGATTTTCACAGAACGAGGTGATGGAAATGGTAGAAGTTACACGGCCGTTGTCCTTCATGCCGACCTTGCCGTCGGGGCCAACGATTTCCACGGTGCACCATTCCGCCTCGGGCTGCAAATTCCACATGTCGTCACGGATGAGTTCGTATGCGGTAGACCACCAACCTACAAACGTGCCGGACTTGCCGCTCATCATGTTGGCATAGGCCTGATCCTTCTCATAGATGAAAATTTCCGGATCGATCACGCCCGCTTCCCACTGGGTGTTGAGATACTCCAGCGCTGCGCGATATTCGTCGGTCACTTCGTAGGGATACACGGCGCCGTCGATCTCGTAATTCTGGGTCATCAGGCCGCCGAAGGCGCCAAAGATCGCCATAAAGAAATAGTCGCTTGTATTCTTGCCGCAGGTGGACATGCCATACGTATCGTCCACACCGTTTCCATCGGGATCCGCATGGGTGAACTTGTCCAGGATCTCCGTGTACTCGTCCAGGGTGATGTAATACACGTCCGCGCTGCCCTCTACCATGTCATGGCTTTCCAGATCGAATCCAATCTTGTCCAGCCAGTCCTTGCGCATATAGGTGAAATATTTCACGTTGTTGTTCTCATAGGGGATCGCATAGATGTTTTCGCCCAGCGTGGTGAGGCTCCAGGCAAATTCCGTGGTGCAATCCAGCAGCTGCTGGCCGTTGGTCTGAAGCAAATCGTTCAAAGGCAGCAGATAGCCGGTGTTCACGAATTCCGCGAACGTCAATCCCGGCATGGTGATAATATCCGCCATATCGCCGGAAGCGAAGCTCAGGGTCAGCGTGTCCTTGTCCACGATGGTCACGTCCAGCTTCACACCCAGGTTTTCCTGAATCGCCGCGTTGTTGGACGTATCGGGCACCCAGGTTCTGCCGTTATCGGAGAGCATCACCGTAACGGTGGGCACTTCCTCCGCCACGGCAATCGCCGGGGCCATGGTCAGAAGTATCACGACAGCCATAACCAGACAAACCAAGTTCTTTTTCATGAGATAACCTCCTTCATATTTTCGGCGGGCAGCACCCGCATCGATTTCATCCTTTCACGGACCCGACCATCAATCCCTGGGCAAAATACTTTTGCAGGAATGGATATACGCACAAAATGGGCACGGTGGAAAAAATAACCGTCGCGGCGCGAATGGCTTCCAAAGGCGGAGTAATCGTCTCCTCCATGTCGATCTGGGCGCTTTCATACATCTTGCGGATGATCACCTGCAAGGTTTGCATGTTGGCCTTGCTGTTGTAAATGATCACATTGCTGTATTCGTTCCATCTTCCCACGCCGTAGAACAACGCCAACGTGGCGAGAATGGGCTTGGACAGCGGCAAAATAATGGAAAGAACCAGCCGAACCTCATTGGCGCCGTCAATGCGGGCGGCCTCGGTAAGATCAATCGGAATTCCCATAATGAAATTGCGCATGAGCAGCATGTTCCAAGTGGAAATCATCATGGGGAAAATCAACACCCAGCGCGTGTTCAGAAGCCCCATATTCCGCAAATTCAAATAATTGGGAATCATACCGCCGGAAAAGAACATGGTTACCACCACAAACGTCGTTAACAGCGTTCTGCCCGGAAGATCCCGCCGGGACAACACGTATCCGCCCAACGTGGTCATGATCATGCATAGCGTCGTACCGACCACCGTAATAAATACCGTATTCTGATACGATTCCTTCAGATAGGGATATTGCATCAAATACCGGTATGCATCCAACTGAATTTTTTTGGGATACAGCATCAACCCATGGGAAGCGACAATTTCTGTCGCGGGCGATACCGACTGAAACAACAAATTCACAAATGGATACAGCATGCTGAAGCACACCAGGGAAAGAAACACCAGCATCACATAATATCCCGGCGTTGCCTGCTTTTTCCTGCCGCTGTAGCCAACGCTTTTCTGTTTCACCATAGTCCGCCCTCCTCGTCAATCAGCTTCGCGCCGCGGTTGGTGATGATTACAATGGCCAGCGAAATCGCCGAATTAAACAACCCCATGGCCGTAGCATAGCTAAATTGGTTGGAACTGAGCAGACCAATTTTATAGATATAGTAGCTAAGCACATCCGCAACCTGGGAAACCATGGTGTTATTCATTACAAGCGTTTGGTCGAAACTGACATCCATAATGGAACCCATGGTTCGCACAAACTGGATAGACACGATGGGCCGAATGCAAGGCAGGGTAACGTGCCAAATCTGCTTGAGCTTGCTTGCGCCGTCGATTTCCGCGGCCTCATACAGATCAGGACTGACCCTGGAAAGCGACGCCAAATAGATGATCGCTCCCCAGCCAACCTCTTTCCACAACGCCATGCCCACAAACATTCCGCGATAGTATTTCGTGCTGCCCAAAAACAGCACTTTCTCCATGCCCATGGAAGCGCGAACGCTGTTGACAAATCCATCATATGAAAAGAAATTGTACAAAACCGCATATACGATTACGAAGGATACGAAATGCGGCAAATACGAAATGGTTTGCAGCACCTTTTTGTATCGATAGGAACGCACCTCATTAAACATCAGCGCCAACACAATGGGCGCGGGAAAAGTAACCGCAATGCGCAACGTGGCCAAAAGAACCGTGTTTTTGAAAATGCGCCAAAATTCGCCGTTGCCCAGGAATCTGCGAAAATGTTTCAGTCCAACCCACGCGCTGCCCCAAATTCCGTCGGCAAAGTTGTAATTCTTGAAGGCAATGATCACACCCACCATGGGTTTATAGTGAAACAAGATATAATAGATCACCACCGGCACAAACAACGCGTAAACCGGCCAATATTTTCGCATGAGCACGGCAAATTTTCGGAATCCGCGCTCATTTGGCCGAATCATTTGGGTCATGGGCCGTCCCTCCTGTTCTGTATATTTAGATGTGTCCCGTGTCCACTCGCTCTCCGCCGCCGCTTTCGGGCACCCATGCATCGTCAAAATGCAGCATGACGCCTTGCCGTTCCAACGTTGTCTGCAATTTGCCAACGTCAACGGCATCCACGCCCATGCCGGTCTCCAATGCCAGCGCTGCCGCGCAACCCGCCGCCTGTCCCGTCAAAATCGCCGGAGGAATCACCCGCAGGATGTCCCATGCATATCCCTCGCCGCTGGCTGTGCGTCCCGCGGTAATGAGGTTGTCGTATCCCGTGCGCACCAGCGTGCGGTACGGCACTTCATATAGGTAATCCCGCTGCTCAAAATCGTTCACGGCCGTGATGCTATCCGCAAAATGACAGTATTGATCGGATACTTTCAGGGTGTAGTCCCCGTCAATGTGCCGCGTGGTGCGATATTGGCACATTCCCGGCAAAGAAATCACCTGGCGCGTGCGCCGGTCGTCCGCCTTCAGTTTGCGCAAAAGCTCCAGTTGGTTGTCGAACAAATACCGGTTCACGTCCTCGCCCGTGGTGCCCAGATACAGCGGCATGCCTTCCGGATGGTTTTTCCCGTACAGATTGGCAGGTCCGCCGGCCATGTAAAACACCGCCCGTTCAATCCGTCCGCTTTCCACGGCGGCGCGGCAATGTTCAATGTCCATTCCATACGCCAGATAGCTGAAGTAATTTCCGCCCTGCACCGTGGGAACGCCCGCACGGAACAGAATATCCGCGTCTCCCGTACAATCCACGACAATTCCCGCTTCATAGAACTGCCTTCCGGATTTGTTTTCCACAATCAGGCCCTTGCAATGCCGTCCATCCATGACGGGTTCGGAAGCAATGGTGTCAAAGGAAAGGTCAATGCCCTCGTCCCGCACCATTTCCGTCAGCGCAAGGGCAAACATGCACGCGGAATACCGCACACCGTAACGCTCCGACGGACTTCCGTCCGCATTGGGGCCCGGTTCGCCGTTCTTCCAGCTTTCCGGCGTCACATCATATCCATAGCGCACGGAAAGAGCAATAAATTCATCCACCATGCCTTTGGTGATCTGCCGGCCATGTCCATTACACATGGGAACAAAATAGTTGATATGTCCCAGCGTCGCCAAACCGCCCAGCATGGTGCTCTTTTCCAGCACCAGCACGCGCCGTCCTGCACGACGCGCTGCCAGCGCCGCCGCAAGGCCCGCCACACCGGCGCCGGCGACAATGACATCATATTCGCCTTTC
>JAQXRL010000010.1 GCA_029218505.1 Eubacteriales bacterium
GCACCACCGTGCCCACAGGGGTGTGAATGGCCAACGCGCAAGCACCCGCAATGGAATGGCTTACCTTGATAAACTCCACCTGAAACACACCCATTTGCACGGTGTCTCCCGGATTTACCACGTTCAGCGGCACCGTGCCCGTCAGCCGATGCTCCTTCAGCTTATGCTCGATCAGGGCAAGCGTGAGGCGCGTTGCGTACACTGGAGCCGGCAAATTGCGCAAAATATACGGCGCTGCGCCAATATGATCCTCATGGCCATGGGTAATCACGTATCCCCGCAGCTTGTCCCGGTTTATCGTCAAATAGTCCGTGTTGGGAATAACCAAATCCACCCCCGGCATGTCCTCCTGGGGAAAAATAGAACCAATATCCACCACGATCATATCATTTCCGTATTCGTACACGGTCAGATTTTTGCCAATCTCACCTATACCGCCCAACGGAATGATGCGCAGTTTTGGTTCCTTGCTATGCTTATTTTTCAGGTTCACTTTGTTCATCCACCCTCTTTTCTCGTTTTTTTATTTCATGTATTCATTTGCGTCATGCCGTCATACGACCGGTCACGACAAAAAGCCGTTTATGAAAGCTCCGCGCCAGAAGTTGCCGTCGCGGCAAATCATCACAGACGTTCGTCAGGTTCTCCCCGCAAAACAGAATCGGCCGAAATCGGCTCTTTCGGATTCCGTTTGCATCATCCGGGGCCCGCAGGGGTTTGGGAACATCCACATCCGCCGCAGACCCGGCAAAGTCTCCGGCTTATTACCCTTAGTATACCACAAAACCGTGCCGATGCACATAGAAAACAACGGATTTTAACCCAACCATGCGTTTTTTAACGGGATCCAAGTTTCCTGTTTTGTCAAAGGCATTGCGCACAAAGGAAAACCGGCGTTTTTTTGCCGGTTCGAAACATTCCAAAACAGCGCTTGCACTCTAAACAAACCGAGTGCGGCACACCAGCCGCACTCGGTTTGCTGAAACCCTGCGAATTTCGGTCACAGAATCTGCAAGAAAGCGATTTTCGAAAAATCCGCTCCGTGGCCGCCGTGCACATCGCCGACCACGATTGCAGCGCAAAAAGGCCGTGGCCCTCTCGCACTTTCCCGGGGTTTTCGACAGACAAAACCGAGTGCGGCACATCAGCGCACTCGGTTTTGCCATCTCTTCCTCCGGAAGGATTTTTGACAGGCTGGCGTTTTTCCGCCGGCTTTGGCGCCCCCTGTGTCCCGGAGGAACCGCAAAATTACAGATGCCGCTCCAACATGGCCGAAAGCGCCTTGGGCGGCTGTACGCCCACCACTCGCTCCACCTCTACGCCGTCCTTAAACACCACCAAGGTTGGGATGCTGGCGACGTTATATTCCATGGCGGAATCTGCATTTTCATCCACGTTCAGCTTGCCCACCTGGGCGCGCCCGGCAAATTCATCCGCCAGTTTTTCCACGGCAGGACCTATCATGCGGCACGGACCGCACCAGCTGGCCCAGAAGTCCACCAGCACCGTGCCCCGTTTTGCCAATTCTTCCCTGCTCATATCCCGATCCGTCAAATGCAGCAAATGATCGCTCATCGTATTCCTCACTTTCCGCAGCGCTGAGCGCCGCTCTCACCGGCCGGTCGAATCACCGGCGCATACTTTCCGGTTTTGGCAATTTTCCGATCATACAGTCCAACCCCGACAAAGCCCAGACCGCAGCCGAGAATTCCCGACGCCGCCTGTCCCCATTCCGGCAAGGACAGCGCGCCGCCCATCAACAGTCCGAACACCATCAAAACCACCGGAACGCCATACGCCGCCAAGGAAGCTTTTGCGACGCTTCCGCCCTTCAGTTCAATCTCCACGCGATCCCCTGGCGCATATCGCGCAGCGTCCACCGGCACCAGCACCCGTTCTTTCTTTCCAAAAGCACATGCCCGGCAGGTTTGACAGGCCTCCGTACGCACAACCTCCGCCATCAGTTTTCCATTTTCCTGAACCACTATCGCGTCTCTGACCATATCCTCCTCCGATTTGGCATTGCCACAACCGTCTTTTATATCATACACGGATTCGCAGTCTTTCAAACACCTTTTCCGGCAGAATTCAGCAAACTTTTCAGCACATGCTTCAATGTATTCTTTGCGCCCGGCCCTGCCGCCGCGCCCACGCATCCCGGACATCCGTCCTCACAGGGACAAGCCTTCACCATCTCCAGCGCCTTGGCAAACAACATCCAATCCATTTCATATACTTTATCCGACAACCCAATGCCGCCCGGCACATTGTCGTACAAATACACCGTGGGTTTGTCCGTATAAGGATCCCGCACATGATACTCCACGCGAATGTCCTGTGGCGCGCACATCAGGTGCATCGGCGCAATATGCCGCAGCAGATGCGCCAAGCCCAGCATGGCCCCCTGGAGCGCATCCTTGCCATATTCAGCCTCCATCCCTTCCGGCAGCGTCCACCAGCAGGCTGTGGTCTGCATTTCCAGCTCCGGCAGCGTCACCGGACCCCAGCCCAGGCTTTCATGGGTGTCAAAGCGAAACTTCTTGAACATCGTCACGATGGAAGACGCCAACACCTCGCCTCTGGCGCAAGTGATCAAGCCCATCGTCCGGCTCTCAAATTCATCCAACACCTTCAGGCTGGTGGTCAGGTCGGCATCGGTGTAATATCCCACTTCCACCTTGCGCACATAACCCTTTCTGTCGTCAAAATCCAGTTTTTCCACCTGATACTGGCTGCCTTCATGCATATAAATCGCATATTGATGCAGCAACATCGGCACGGTGAAGCGATCCATTTCCCCAATCACCCGGTGCTTCTTGGGGTCTGTAATGTCGATAATGAGGAAATTCTGGTCCGACGCGCTTCGCAGGTTGATGCCCGCCTGCGGGAACTCTTCGGCCATCCAGTAATACCGTCCGCCCACCAACCGCAAGATCGACTGATCCTTCAAATAATCCAGGTATTCCGCCGTGTCCGGCAAATCCCCGAACAATTCTCCTTCCTGGAAGGGCAGCTCATAGGCGGCGCATTTGATGTGGTTGAGCAAAATATACAGGTTATCCGGATTGATCAGCGCCTTCTCCGGCGATTGCCCAAAGAAATAGTCCGGATGGTTGATCACATATTGATCCAGCGGGCCGGAATTGGCTACCACGATCATCAGGGAAACGCCGCCTCTGCGTCCGGCGCGCCCCGCCTGTTGCCATGTGCTGGCAATAGTTCCGGGATATCCACACAGTACGCAGGCATCCAGCTGTCCAATATCAATGCCCAATTCCAGCGCGTTGGTGGATACCACGGTCATTACGTTTCCCGCCCGCAATTCCCGTTCGATTTCCCTGCGATGGCTGGGCAGATATCCGCCGCGATAGCCGCGCACCTTGCCCGCGTTGCCCAATGGATCCCGCACCATGTCTTTCAAATACCGCGTCAAGACCTCCACTGTCAGCCTGGACCGGCCAAAAACAATGCTCTGAATGCCGTTTTCCAAAAGAGATGCCGCAATGTTTCGCGTTTCCTTCAGGGAATCCTCACGAATGCCCAGCTGCCGGTTGACAACCGGCGGATTGTAAAAAATGATGTGGCGCTCCCCCGCCGGCGCGCCATTTTCCGCGATGAGGCGCATCTTTCGCCCCGTCATCGCTTCCGCCAGTTCCTTGGGGTTTTGAATGGTGGCAGAACAGCAGATAAACGTGGGATGCGCTCCGTAAAACGCGCAAATGCGCTTGAGTCTGCGAATTACATTGGCCAAATTGGAACCAAACACGCCCCGATAGGCATGGATTTCATCAATCACCACATACTTCAAGTTCTCAAACAGCTTTACCCACCGGGCATGATGGGGCAAAATTCCCTGATGCAGCATGTCCGGATTGGTCACCACCACATGCCCCGCCTGGCGAATGGCCGTGCGTGCCGCCGCCGGCGTGTCGCCGTCGTAGGTATACGCCTTGATTTCCGCGCCCATCGCCTCGATCATGGAATACAGTTCCGCCACCTGATCCGAGGACAGCGCCTTTGTGGGAAACAAATACAACGCCCTGGAAGATTCATCCTGCAAAATCGCGCTGAGCACCGGAAGATTGTAACACATGGTCTTTCCGGAAGCCGTCGGCGTAACGACCACGAAATCTTCTCCTGCCAGGGCAGCCTTCACCGCCTCTGCCTGGTGGATATACAACCTGGAAATGCCGCGCTGGCGCAGAACAGCGCATACCCGATCGTCCAGTTCCGCGGGGAAATCCGCATATCTGGCCTCCCGGGCAGGCTCAACCCGCCAGCTCGTGACACCCCGCAGAAAATTGGGGCTGTTCTTCAATTTTTCGATATATTCCGCTACGGTCATGTTCTGCTCCGTTATCCCGCGATTGCCGGCGTGCACGACGCGCCCGCCGATCCAGCCAAGCCTCCGGCTTGCCTATCCGTTCATACCACAACGACTTCCGTATTCTCTACTGCCTCGTTTACCAATGCCTCCACGTCCAGCTTGCTTTCCGCATCCGGCATGGTGGACAGTTTTGGCTTGGTGACGGGATGTCGGGGCGTAAACACCGTACAGCAATCCTCATAGGGCAGAATGGATGTTTCGTATGTGCCGATCTTTTCTGCCTTTTCGATAATCTCGATTTTATCCAAACCGATCAGCGGCCGAAACACCGGCATGGATACCACCGCATCCGTGCACCCCAGCGCATCCATGGTCTGACTGGCCACCTGTCCCAGGCTTTCGCCGGTAATCAGCGCCTGCGCGCCAAACCCGCGAGCGATCTTTTCCGCAATGCGCATCATAAACCGCCTGGTAATCAGCGTGCCCAATCCTTCCGGGCATTTTTCATGAATTTCCAGCTGCACCTTGGTAAACGGCACCAGATATACCTTCATGCCGCCGCCATATTCCCCCAGAATCTTCGCCAGGGACAGCACCTTATCCCGCGCCAGTTCGCCCGTATAAGGCGGGCTTTGGAAATGAATGGCGCATGTGCGCACGCCGCGCTTCATGAGTTCATAACCCGCCACAGGCGAATCAATGCCGCCGGAAAGCAACAGCGCGGCCTTTCCGCCGGTTCCCATGGGCATGCCGCCTACGGCGTGGATTTCCTCCGCGCAGATATACGCCGCCTGATCCCGAATTTCCACATGCAGCTTATGCTGAGGCTTGTGTACGTCCACTTTCAAGTTGGCGTTGGCGTCCAAGATGCGTCCGCCGATTTCTTCGTTCATTTCCTGACTGGTGACAGGAAATCTCTTGTCCGACCGCCGCGCCAGAACCTTAAACGTGCCGGAATAACCCCGCATCATTTCTACGCAGGCATCGGCAATGGGCTCGAATTCCTTTTCGATCTCCAACGCAGGGCTGACGGAATACACGCCGAACACACGGCTGACCCGCCGGGCGCATTCATCCATGTCCTCCACGTCCGCCACATAAATGCGGGAATCGCTCAGCCACACTCTGCCGCCCAAATCCTTCACTGCGCGTTTGACATTTTCCGTGAGCATCCGCAAAAAATATGGCCGATTCAGCCCCTTCAGATGCACTTCGCCGAACCGAACCAACAGCACCTTTTGCATCAATTCTATCTCCTTTGGAACCGCTTCAGCAAATTGTAACATTTTCCCACGGCTTCCGCGGCATATTCGATCTCTTCCATGGTGGTGTTTGGCGACAGGCTGAACCGGAGCGCCCATTCCGCAACGTTCGGCGCAATTCCCATCGCGGTAAGCACGCCGCTCACCTTCAATTTTTTGGAGGAACAGGCCGATCCTGTGGACACATACACGCCCTCCGCCTCCAAGGCATGCAACATGACCTCTCCGCGCACGCCGGGAAAGCGCAAGTTTACAATATGCGGCGCCGCATGGCAGGGATCCGGTCCGTTTACACAAACCTCCGGCACGCGCTCCCGACACAAATCGATCAGGCGCAGTTTTTTCTCCATCAGGGCGTCCCGCCAGGCAAAGCCATTTTCCGTCAACGCGCCAATGGCCGCGCCCAACCCGGCGATACCAGGCGTATTTTCCGTTCCAGAGCGCAGATTTCCTTCCTGACCGCCGCCGATCTGCCTGGGCGACAAGCGCACGCCAGCCTTCAGCACCAATGCGCCAATGCCCTTGGGTCCGTGAATCTTGTGCCCGCTGAGGGTATACAGATCCGCCCATTTCATGTCAAACGGCACGCGCAAAAAGCCCTGCACGCCGTCCACATGAATCAGGGCGCGGCCATTTACCACGCGGTACAGGCGTTCTGCATCCAGCAGCGCGCCGGTTTCGTTGTTTACCTGCATGCAGCTTACCAGGGAAGCTCCGTCCTGAAGCGCCCGTTCCAGCGCCTCATAATCCAGTTCGCCCTGCTGATTTACGCCCAACACCCGCACTTCATGGCCGCTTTTTTCCAACCGTCGAAACGCTTCCATCACCGATGGATGCTCCACGGCCGATACCGCCACCAATTGTCTCCCGCGCATGCGTTCCACGCTGCCCAAAATTGCCAAATTGTTGGCTTCCGTGCCGCCGGAGGTAAAAACTGCGTCTCCCTCCTGCCCGTGAAGCGCTGCGAGAAGTTTCTGGCGAACATCCCGCACTTGGCGCATGGCCTCTACCGCAGGACGATACACAGAGGAAGGATTGTAAAATCCTTCCCGCATGCAGTCTGTCATCGCCGATATGGCCGCTTCACAGGGACGCGTTGTGGCGCTATTATCAAGATACGCTTCCATACAGCCGCTCACTGTTCTCATCTGCCCAAACGCCATGGCCCAGATAACTGCTCTTGGACCGGATCATGTCGATCATTTCCGGATGCAGTTCCACCACGATCATGTGCTTGACGCCGTTTTTCTGGAAATAGAAAAACGTGAGATTGGCATCCCGGTTGACAAAGAAATTATGCTTCTTTAATCCCGGCTCGTTGAGGGTCTTTTTGAACGCCTGGGTTCCCACGGGACCGCAGCGAATCACATCCTTCATCTGAAGGGCGGTAAGATACTTTCTGCGCTTGTTGTTCAACACACGGCTGACATCCAAGTTTCCGTTGGTGAACGTGTAATCATATTCTACCCGTAAATAATCCGCCCGACGCCAGATCAGGAACGCCAGTCCACCCAACACCACCGCCTGAATCAACGCATACCAGTTGATCCTGATGCCGCCGGATTCCGTGGCCATGATGATGGAAGATACGGAAATCAGCGCGATAAAGCCGAAAAGCACCACCCAAATCCAGCTGAAATAGTACAGGAACGAATAAAATCCCTGGGATTTTCTGCGGGCAACCTGCTCCATAAAGTCGTCCATGAGGCACCTCCTGATTATTTCTCGTTCGCCACGGCAAACGACCCTTCATCTTATTATATCACATCATTGGGAATTGTCGAGTGCCACGCGCAAATTTCTTTCAACGGATTGTAAAGATTGTCCCGAAGCCCGCGCGATGGACTTCGGGACGCGTCATAAAGTATCTTCTCTGTTCGGCGCACAATCCGCCGTGGGCACAAGGTTGCATTAACCAAGAATTCTTCTGCCCCAAGAAAACACTCGGTTGTAATATCCGGAAGACAGGCTGCTGATGATTACCTCGCCGCCGCCGGAAGATGCATGGATCATCTGGCTGTTCCCCAGATAAATTCCCACGTGGTCACTGAGATCGTTGTCAGACACCGTGTCCATGCACACGATGTCGCCGCGGCGCATGGCAGAAATGCTGGCAATCTTCTCATACGTGCTGTCGTATCCCTGTTGCTGCGCCGAACGCTTTAGCTTTACGCCCACCTGCTTGAAACAGTATTGGGTCAAGCCGGAGCAGTCGAAGGTAGACGGGCCTTCCGTACCATAAACATATTTCTTGCCCAATTGATTCTTGGCCGTGCTGATCACATATTCGATCTTTTCACTGTTGGAACCGTTGGGAGAACCCGTCGTGGATCCGGAATCGCCGTTGCCCGCGCTGCTGGCATCCGCCGCCGAACCGCTGCTCAGCTTTGGCGTATCGTTGTCATACATTCGCGAAATGGTGTTCGCGTCCGCATTCCCCGTAACGCTCAGCCCTGCTGCCGATTGGAACAGCTTTACCGCCGCCGCAGTGGTATTTCCATAGTCTCCATCCACGCTGGAGGTCTTGGATAAATATCCCAGATTGTACAATCTCGTCTGAATGCGCTCCACGTTGCTGCCCGTGCTGCCATTGGAAAGATTGGCGCTGAGCAAGGGCGAATTCGGCGCATATCCGCCATACAGAATCCGCTGTGTGGTTTGATCCGCCGTGCCCGTCTGCGTCATGCCGATGGCGGCCTGGAACCGTTTCACCGCCTCCTGCGTCAGGCTGGAGTAATTGCCGCCCGGCACGCCGTCAAAATACCCCATATCTTCCAATGCCTTTTGCAGGGTCTGTACTGCCGTCCCGCTGTCTCCGGAAGCAAGGGTGGAATAACTCGTCTTGTTCAAATGCTTGATGAGCATATAACCGCGCTGATTCCCGACGCCAACATAAGCCCATCCGCTGCCCGTATCGTAGGCATAAACGTTCACCTGGCTGCCCACGGCGATCGCGGCAGAAGCGGAATCCGAAGATGCGGACTGATATACCTTGGCGGAAGGATAGACCACCGTTGCATCAAACAGCACCGTGTTGCCGCTCAGCCCCGAACCGGGCGTTGCCGTCGCCAAATCCGAATTTTTGGTCAACGCGCTCTGCGTGCAATAGCCATAGTTTCCGTTGCATTCAATATACGCCCAGTTATCGCCCGTCATCAGCACGTTCACCTGCGCGCCTTTGCTCAGCGTGCCCAGCTTGTCGGAATTGGCGCTAGGGCCTTTGTATACATTCACAGAATCCACCGTCACCGTGGCAGGAACGGCATTCTCCGTGGAAGGCGTAGGCGTTGCCGAAGCGGCAGGGCTTGGGGTCGGCTGCCATTGGTCCGCCCGGGTCAGCCCGGAAAGCAGCGTAAAGCCAGTCTTGCTTCCCTGTTCGATTCTGGCCCAGCCATCCTCGCTGTAGGCGGTCACCGTCACCCTTTCCCCGTATTTCAGCGTGCCCGTTTGCTTGGCGGAAAGGGCTGCGCTTTTCCGCACCGCAAGTCCTTCCTTTGTCACCACCGCCTCAATGCTGCAGGAAGTGATCACGCCGTTCACGCTATCCACATAAGGCGTAGCCGTGGCACTTGCCGTTGGCATGCTTGTCGCCGCCGAATCCGCCTTGTTCAATCCCGAAAGTTTTACAAAGCCGCGGTTTCCATTTTTTTCCACCAGCGCCCAGCCATCCTCGCTATAGGCTTCCATATTCAGATTCTCGCCTTGCTTGACGGTTCCCAGCTGTTTCGAAGCGGTGCTGGCGCTTTTGTACACCGTCAACGAATCCGCCCGCACGATTACTTTCTCCTGACAGAAAGTAATTTCGCCATTGTTTGCATCCACATAAGGCGTGGTGCTTGCCGTAACCGTAGGCGCGACGGTTGCGGCAGGCGTAGGCGTCGCCGTAGCCTGCACATTCAATCCGGCGGAACGCACAAAGCCCCGTTCTCCGTTTTTTTCCACCATCGACCAGCCGTCTTCGCTGTAGGCCAGCCGCGTGACCTTGGTTCCGCTCTTCAGCATTCCAAGATACTTGGCGGAAGTGCTGGCGCTTTCGTATACCTTCAGGTCCTCTTTTGCCGTTACAACTTCGCTGCAGAACGTTATTTCGCCGTTGCTTTGAGCCGCATCCTTTGTGGCTGCCGGCTGCGTGGACGCATTGGCCGCCGTAGGCGCCGGCATCGCCACGCTGTTGATCAACGCCCGGGAATCCACATATCCCGTATTGCCGTATTGCTCTATCTGAGCCCATTTTTCTTCGTCGTTGCTGATGTATGCCAGCACCGTCACGTTCTCCGTGCGCTCCAGCGTGTGCAGCTTTTTGGAGGACGTACTGGGCTTTTCATACACCGTTACGCTCATTTCGTTTACCATCGCAGGTTGCGAGGTTCGCAAAATGATCAAACCTTTTTCCTGATCGTAATATTCCCAAAACGACACCGGCGTCGCCGTCGGGGTCGGCGCGGCAGCGTTCTCATCCACAACGGTCAAATACCCGACATAGGCAAAGCCGGTCTTTCCGTCTTTTTCAATTCGCGCCCAATCGCCCTTGCTGGCCAAAAGATAGACCTTTGTGTTCTTGGGCAGCTTCGTGGCGTCGCTTTCCTTGTCCGCTTCGACATATACGTATGTATCCGTATTCACAACAGCCTTTTTCGCCACATCTTCCACTTTGGCCATTCCGGAAATGCGCACATAACCCGTTCGTCCTTCCGAGGATACCTGCGCAACGCTGCCGGATTCTTTTTTCACGACGACAACGTCATCCTTTTTCAGCACACCCACGGCGTTGGACAGCGCTTCATCCGCATATACGGTGATTTCAGAAGCGGTAACAATGGCAGAAAAGCTTTCCGCCAGAGCCGGCAACGCTGAAAGAATCAACGTCCATGCCAGCAGCGCAGACAACGCCCTTTTCCATCGTCCTGTGTAATCCTTCATAATTCGTATTTCTCCTTATGCTCGTTTCACACCGCAACCCCACTGCCAGTCGGATCACGCATAGGACAAGCCGCCCTTTGTTTATATCATTTTCGACACAAATACGAAATATCCTCCCCATTTCCTTTGTTAAATATTTTGTCCGAATTCATATTCGTATTATTTTTGAAATACTTTTATTTTTCTCCAATATAGCCTCGATCCAACGTAACGACCCCGTAGTAATTGCCATCCAGTTCCCGAACGATCTGGCAGATTTTCCGGCGAATTTCCGCATCGTCTTCCTGGAACGAATCCGGAATTACCGCATCGAACACCAAATTTGTGTGGGTCGGGCCCTCCACCATGCGAAAATCGTGAATACGAATGTGCGGATCCAGCTTTTCCCGCAAGGCAGCGGAAAGCTGTTCGCGCATTGCATTCACGCGCTCATCGTCCGTAGCCACCGGATCCATATGAATCACGGCATGACAGTGCAGTTCATCCCGCAAGCGCATTTCCACCGTATCCACCACATCGTGCAATTCCATAACATTGCCATCAACCGGTACTTCCGCGTGCAACGAAATCATCATTCTTCCCGGCCCGTAATCGTGAATGATCAAATCGTGCATGCCGCAAATCTGCTCGTATTGTCCCACGATGTCTTCAATGCGATGAATCAGCGCAGGATCCGGTGCGCTGCCCAGCAGCGGCGAAAGCGTATCCCGCATTGTTTTCCATCCCGTCCATAAAATCATCGCGGAAACCACGCCGCCGGCCCAACCGTCAATTTGAATTCCCGTCATTTTTGCAACAATCAAAGAAACCAGCACGGCTGTTGTGGCAACGGCATCCGAAAGGCTGTCCGCCGCCGTTGCCGCCATGGCGACAGAATTGATTTTCCGGGAAATCCTGCGGTTATACAGCGCCATATACAGCTTTACCAGCACGCTGCCCACCATAATCCATACGGACAGGGCATGAAAGGCCACTGCTTCCGGTCGAAGAATCTTTTCCACGGAACTTTTTGCCAATTCCAGGCCCATCAGCAGAATAATCATGGATACAAGCAAGCCGGCAATGTATTCAATTCGTCCATGCCCAAAGGGATGCTGGGCGTCGTTTCGCTTCCCGGCCAGCTTAAAGCCCACCAGCGTAATCACGGAACTTCCCGCATCGGACAAATTGTTCATGGCGTCTGCGGTAATGGCAATAGAGCATGCCAGCGTTCCCGCAACATATTTTGAAACGAACAGAACCAAGTTCAAGCCGATTCCCACCAGGCCGCAAAGCATTCCGTATGCCTGGCGCACCACCGGATTTTCCACATCATTCCGGTTTTTGATGAATAGTTTCGCCAAAAGAGAAATCACACGCTCACCCCAATATAATGAAGATATCCTTCCATTCTATGCGCTTCTGCCATTTCCGGCATCGCAAGAAAACCTGCCTGGCAAAATTCCGGCCGCTGCGCAGGCTATTGCATTATTATAGCACACATCGGTCATGAATGCACGTCCAAATTGCAAAGCCACGGTCGCTCCTCCACAGCAGCCTTCGCTCCGCGCTCTGTGGGAAATCTATTTCGGCCGACAGGCCGAAAAGAGGTTCTTTCCGTTTTCCATACTCGCCATGATTTGCGTGCAGCGGTTTCCAAAGATTTTCCCATTTGTTCTCAAGGCTGTTATTCCCGGGAATGCATTTTCGCTACAGGCGTTTAGAGAAAATTTCACAGGCCGCAAGATGGTTCGACCAGCAAAATAGCGGCGGTCCATCCCCTATGACGCCATTGGCTGTCCCCTGGCCTTTGACAACGCAGCCTACGAATGCAGCGCCGGAGTCGTGCAAAGACATGTCTCCGGCAACGCTGCGTGCTTCAAGAATCGCGCAGACTGGTCGCTCCTCCCAAACAAGGCGCGATTGTCATCGGCAGTCGAAAAAGATCACCCTGCAAAACAGCAGCCAGTTCGGCTCCGTGCAGGTGGACAGCTCCATGACAGCCTACTACAACCCCGGAACCGACGACGCTGGCGATGCCTTTTCGCTGGAAGATGGCGTGCTGAAGGTGACGACCCCGGGCGGCAACCCCTATGCCCTGGCAAACGGCGTGCTCTCCGCCTCCGCCGCCGATCCTTCCCCCACCACTGTGGAGTTCTTCTACGACCACAACGGTCTCAGGACGAAGAAGGTGGTGACGGAGAACGGCGTGACTGCCGCCACCGAGTACACCCTCCACGGCAAGCTCATCACCCACCTGAAGCAGGGCAGCAGCGAGATGCACTTCTTCTACGATGCGCAGAGCAGGCCGGCCATGGTGGAATTCGGCGGAAACACCTACACTTATGTCCACAATTTGCAGGGCGATATTGTAGGAATTGTTGACAGTGCTGGCGCACTTGTGGTAGAATACAAGTACGATGCGTGGGGTAAACCCATCTCCAGGAGTTCCTTGACAACTGCATACGAAACGCTGGGCAGACTCAATCCCTTCCGCTATCGTGGCTATGTCTACGATGAGGAGACTGAACTGTACTA
>JAQXRL010000011.1 GCA_029218505.1 Eubacteriales bacterium
CGAAGAGTGGCTGACGCAGCGCGAAGACCCCGAAGACGCCTACGACAAAAAAGTGAGGGCCACGGTTTCACAACCTTGACCCTCATTTTCTGTTTTGACATTAGAAGCGAACCTCTACGGCGAAACCGCCTTTGAAAAAATAGATGTTCGTCCAATGTCCATTTGGTGGAGGTGTGGAGAGTCGAACTCCAGTCCAAAGATCAAAAGCCCGCGGCATCTCCGAGCGCAGTCTATGTTTTCACATTCCCTCTGCCGGACTCCCACAGACAGGATTCCGGCTTCAGTAGCTTCATAAAATCCCACCATCCGCAAAGCTTAAGATGGCTGGTTCCCTGCATTTGCGACGCCGATGACCTACGCCGCAGGAGGCTTAGGGTCGACGTTCACGGACTAAGCCGCGAAAGCTACGTTGTCGTAGTTGTCAGTTCATTTTTTGTCCCGTTGTTGAGGCGGTTCAGGGCCGCCGCTCGCTTCCACGTTCTTCCGTATCCCTGTCGAAACCAGTACACCCCCATATTCGATTGCGCAACGCGCTCATCGTCCGTTCTTTTCCCGAATCGTTCGGTCGATATCCCGTTGGATATCGCGTTTGGCCATGTCGTCCCGCTTGTCGTAAAGCTTTTTGCCCTTGCACAAAGCCAACTCTACTTTTACCCGACCATCTTTCAAATATACGCTTAAAGGAATCAGCGCCAACCCTTTTTCCATGACCGCTTGATTCAATTTGCGTATTTCTGCCTTGTGCATCAGCAAACGCTTGGGACGGTTGGGATCCGTGTTGGAAAAACTGCCTTTTTCGTATGGACTGATGTGCATGCCCAATGCGATCATTTCACCGTTTTTGACCTGCGCATAACAATCCTTCAGCGCAATCTGTCCAAGGCGTATGGATTTTACTTCGGTTCCCTTTAATTCTATGCCGGCCTCCCAGGTTTCCTGAACAAAGTAGTCATGTCGCGCGCGCCGGTTTTGCGCCAGAACCTTTTTTCCGCTTTGCGACATTTTTCACAACACTCCGTTCCTTGAGGTCCTTGCTTTCCTGCCAAGAAAGCCGCCTATAGAATTCGAACTTTCTCCGATTTTTATTATACCATGGTTTTCGATCTTTGTAAACTGTTTTTTGACGGCAGAAAAGTGCAGGAGCGACTACAAAAAAAAGGAAGCATGTGCTATAATAATGGGGACGCGTGAAGCGATGCCGGTGCGGCGGACAATATCATGGAGGGGGAGTTGTCATGGCAAAAGGTGTGCTGTGCGTGCTGGTGGAACCCGGCTATGACAGTTCCACCTGGTTTACGAAGAGCTATGCGGGATTGAAGGCCGGCGCGGCCAAACGAGACGTGACGATTGAACGGTTGCGGGGCGTGGCGGATCTGGCGAGATATCAGGATGTTGGCAGCGCGATTTTGATGGGCGCAAGGACGGACTGGGCGCGTTACATGATTACGGCATTGCGCAAGCATGGGGTAAAAAGCGTGTTGCTGGGTGCGTCTCCCCAGGATTTTGGCGGGGACGTCAGCGGTGTGGAACTGGACAGGCGCTCGTTGGTAGAGCGCATGGTGGAATACTTCTGCCATTGCGGCAGAATGCGCTTGGCCTGCCTGGGCAACAAGCCCCAGGACATCAACGACGAAATGCGCAAGCTGGCGTTTTTGCGGGCGGCGCGCCGGCGTGGACTTTCCGTGACAGAAAGCGACGTTTATGGCGGCAATATTGTTTCCGCCATCGATCGTTTGCTGGACCGGGTAGAATTGTATGACGGCGTGGTTTGTGTGAACGATCAAACGGCGGTTCTGTTGTTGGAAGCGGCGGCGCAACGAGGGGTGCGCGTGCCGGAGGACTTGTTTGTTTCGGGTTCCGGCGACTGCATTATTGGGGCGCTTACCACGCCGTCGCTCACGACATCAACGCTGGATTATTTTGAAATGGGCGTGCAAAGCGTCAGCGTGTGGCATTATCTGGAACGCAATCCCGGCATCGACGCCGTGTGCGTGACCATTCCATGCCAGATCATTTGCCGCGGCAGCACGAACTTTCTGCCGGTTCCGGATGCGGATGCGGAGCTGCTGACCATGTCTAGCGCCGCAGAACGCAGAGAAGATGACGCGTTGCGGACGCTGGATCGTTTGGAAAACTGCCTGCTCCGATGCGACGCCTTGGATTTTGGCATCCTGCGTGGAATTCTTGCGGGAGACAGCATGGAGAAAATTGCCGCGGAATTGTTTGTTGCCCAGGGAACGGTGAGTTATCGGGTGAAAAAACTGTATCGCGCCATGGGCGTGGACAACCGCCGTAGTTTTCTTTCTGTTGTATCGCCGTATGTTTCGAACGCGCAATTTCTGGAAGGACAGATGCCGGTAAAATAAATTTAACTCAAAATTCAAACAACGTTCTAAAGCGGCCTTGCAGCGAAAACGGCGCGCCAGGTTTGCACGGAGTTTTTGCATGGATGCGCTAGTTTGCGCGGGGCGCCATGGATATAATGAAAAAACTGAAACGAAAAGACGAAGGAGCGTTTTGCATGCTGGATTTTGCGCACATGTCTGCGGAAGAATTGATTCGCCCGGAAGGCTATGAGTGCCCTTGCGGAAAGCACCATGTTACGACCTTGAAGTATCTAAAGATTGGCCAGGGCGTTTTGGAATGTCTGCCGGAGGCATTGACGGCCGTGGGCGCGAAAAAGCCGATGGTCGTTTGTGACGACAATACATACAAGGTGGCGGGGGAACGGGTAGCGCTGCTGCTTCAGGCAGCCGGAATTCCGCATTCGCTGTATATCGTGCCTTGCATGGAGGATCGTTTGCGCCCGGCGGAATGGGAACTGGGCAGCATTTGCATGCACTTTGACGCCCAGTGCGATTTTATTCTTGGCGTGGGCAGCGGTGTCATCAACGATTTGTGCAAAGTGGCGGGCCATGCGACCGGACGGCCCACGGGCATCGTGGGCACGGCGCCCTCCATGGACGGATACGCCTCCAATTCCTCCTCTATGGAAGTGAACAAAGTTAAGACGACGTTGTATAACGCCTGTCCGGTGCTGATTCTGTGTGATACGCAAATCATCGCCCAAGCGCCGATGCGCATGCTGTGGGCGGGATTGGGCGACATGGCGGCAAAGTACATTTCCGTATGCGAATGGCGCATTTCCCATCTGGTGACGGGCGAGTATTATTGCGAAAGCGTGGCGGAGATGATGCGCGTGTCCTTGCGCAAGATTATGGCGAACGCGGAAGGCATTCAGCGCCGGGAACCGGACGCCATACAGAACATTGTGGAAGGATTGGTGATGGCCGGACTGGCCATGGCATACGCGCAGGTTTCCAGGCCGGCTTCCGGGTTGGAGCACTATTTTTCCCATGTGTGGGAAATGCAGGCGTTGGAACGGGGCAAGCCCTACGATTTGCATGGCATACAGGTTGGGGTTGGCACCGTGCTGTCCATGAAATTGTATGAGAAAATCAAGGAAATTCGGCCCACCCGGGAACATGCGCGGCGGGCAATGGAACGCTTTGACGCCGCTACCTGGGAAAAGAATATTCGCCGCATCTTTGGAGCCACGGCGCCGCAAATTCTGGCAATCGAGCGACAGGCCGGGAAAAACGATCCTGTGAAGCACGAAAAGCGCCTGTCTGCCATCTTGGAACATTGGGATGACATTCAGAAAATCATTCGGGAAGAGTTGCCGGATTTTTCCTGGCTGGTGGAAACCATGGGGCAGACCGGCATGCCGCTGTCTCCTGCCGACCTTGGAATTTCCAAGCAGGATGTGGTGGATGCGTTTGTGGGATCTCGGGATATTCGCGACAAATATCTCAGCAGTTCTCTTTTGTGGGATCTGGGATATCTGGACGAGATGGCAGATTGGCTTGCGCAGAATTGTTGACGCAATCCACGCATGGCCGGGCAAAGCATGCTTTGCCCGGCCATGTTTGTGAAAGGTTGCGGGCAATTGTTCAATGCCCGCGATGTTTGGCTTTCCTTTTGTCCACCTGAATTTGGCGCAGGCGCTGCTGCTGGAGCATTCGCTCCTGCTTTGTTTGTGTACGACGTTCCGTTCGCGCGCTTTCCCGAGCCAATTGCAGCGCTCGTTGGGATTTTGTGCCCGTGTCGTCCTTCAGCGCTTTTGCGGCTTGTCGTTGCCGCCGTTTGGGATTTTCTGCCATGCGCGGCGCTCGTTGCCCTTCGATGGGTGGGGAAAAACGCAACCGTGCCTGGTTCGCCATGAGCCATGCGTATACCTGAGGCTCGCTGGGCTCCGCGCCAAACACAATTTTCGCCACGGAAATGGCGCCGTCCTCCGAACGTTGGACAAGTCCAATCCAAAATGGATCCTGAAAGAAAACCGTCAATGTAATGCAACGCATCACATGCCTCCTGTCCGCCAATCCGCGTTTGGACGATGGACGACCCACAGGAGGGAGGGTTACTGACGGCAATGCCGCGACCGGACTACCTACCGGTCCGTGTTTTTTCGTCCGGATTGACTTGCAAATTGTAGCATATCCCGGAAGAAGCGTCAAGGCGCATTGCGCAAAAAGCGGCGCAAAAAGGTTGCGCAATTGTGCGTTTTGCGTTGTGATTGGGGAAATTCGGAAACGCGAATTTTGCTTTTTCTTCATGCGAAATTCACATATATTCTGTGGAGACGGTAATGTATTTGCGGCATAATGAATGCAGAATCAGGAAGAGAAAGAGGGGTTGAATGTGCGATTTGAATTGATGCACCCCGCAGATCAGCTCGTCATGATTATGGCGCGCATCTATCGTTACGGAATGACGACAACGTCCGGGGGAAACCTTTCCATCCGGGACGAGAACGGCGATATCTGGATTACGCCTTCGGGAATTGACAAGGGCAATTTGACCCGCGCAGATATGATACAGGTAAAGCCCGATGGAACGCTGATCGGGCAGCACAAACCATCCGTGGAATTGCCGTTTCACAAGGAAATCTATCGCGTGCGACCGGATTTGCGGGCCATTGTGCATGCGCATCCGCCTACGCTGGTCGCCTTCAGTCTGGCGCGGAAAATCCCCAATACCCATCTGGTGCCCAACGCGGCGGAAGTATGCGGAAAAGTCAGCATGGCCAAGTACGACGTGCCCGGCAGCGAACAGTTGGGCAAGAACATCGCGGAGGAATTTGACAAGGGATACGACGCGGTGCTGTTGGAAAACCATGGCGTTGTTTGCGGCGCAAAGGATTTGTTCAGCGCGTTTATGTCCTTTGAGACCCTGGATTTTTGCGGCAGACTGGAAATTGACGCGGCCAAGCTGGGCACCATGCGTTCGCTGACGGACGAACAAATCGAGATAGACAGCTGTCTGTCTTCTCCCAAATTGGACGAATATATTCCGGGTTCGATCTCCAGCGAGGAATGCGCGGGGCGGCGGGATTTGTGCACGCTGATCCACCGGTCTTATGAACAGAAGCTGTTTACCAGCAGTCAGGGCACTTTTTCCATGCGCTTGTCGGACGGTTCTTTTTTGATTTCCCCTTACATGAAGGACAGAATGTATCTGGAGCCGGAGGACATTGTGCGCATCAAGGGCGGAATGCGGGAAATGGGCAAGTTTCCCAGCCGCGCTACGCTGCTGCATGAGGAGATTTACCGCACCCATCCGGAAATCAATTCCGTAATCATCGCCCACCCGCCGGCCATCATGGCTTTTGCCGTTACGGATGCGGAATTCGATTCCAGAACCATTCCGGAAAGCTATATCAGCCTGCGGAATGTGAAACGATTGCCGTATGCCGCCAGCAGGGTGGATATCCCGGGCACTGCAGCGGTGTTCAATGCCAAGACACCGGTTGTGATTGTCAATAACCAGTGCGTCATCGTGACCGGAAATTCCCTGCTCAATGCGTTTGACCGGCTGGAGGTGCTGGAATACAGCGCGGCTGCCATTATTTCGGCCCGAGATATTGGCAAGATTGTATTGATCACGCCGGATGAAGTTGCGCAGATTGAAAAGGCGTTTCATCTTCAGGATTGATCCAAGGGAGGTTTGAAGGCCCTCGCAGGAGAAAACGGTGGGATAGGCGCGCAACGCGCAGGCAAGGGGGAACAACGCTTGCGGCGGCTTATCGAAGAAAAGCATTTCCCTCTGTCGGAAACGCTGCGGGCAAGCCGTGCAGTTTTCAGATTTCCGCAGTCTGTTTTTCCATGAAGCCCCGAGAATCTTTCCGGAACGCGTTCCAAAGACGTTTTGACGTGCAGACAGCGCGGCGCAAGCCGCGCTGTCTTTTTGCGGAGCGCTTTGAAAAGCAGCTTGATCCGATTGACAGGGATCGGGATTTGTTCTATACTGAATGTGCGTTGTTTGGGAATGCTGGCCGTGTTCTTCCGATGGCGCAGGGGACATGAAGGTTGTGCAGGAAGCGTTATGGCAAAGGCAATGCGGAGGCGCGGAGCATGAAAACAAAAGGCAAAATCTTCATCAAATATTTTTTGAACATTCTCTTTATTTTTTTGATCCCGATCTGTCTTCTGGGCGTAATTCAGATTCTGAACATGCAAAAACAGGCGGAGGCGTCCGTGCAGACGGAATTGGAATATGCGCTGAATTCCACCAAGACGAATGCGGACAGGCTGTTGTCGTTTGTGGAAAGCGAAGTGGAAGGCCTGGCGGCGGATCTGGAATACAATCAGCTTTATTTTTCCACCGGAATTACATTTGAAAAGTACATGCGCAACCTCGCGGAAATTCGCACGCGGTTGGAAACGGTTATCAATACCAACGGCGCCGTGGATAGCATATGCCTGTATGCAGGACAAAAGGAAAAGGCGTTGTGCAACAAAGGCTTTTACGATTTGACGGATTATGTGTTCAAAAGCGACATTGAAACAATCATGAGCGCCGTGGATTACAACAGTTTCCATATCGATGCCGAAACGGGCGCCATTTTGGTGGCCAGATGCCTGCCCATGCTGCGGTCGCATTCCTCGAATTTCCTGTACGCGCGAATTCGTGTGGCGGAAATGGAAAA
>JAQXRL010000012.1 GCA_029218505.1 Eubacteriales bacterium
ACGCGCACAATGCGCCAAAACCATTTGCGTCCCTTTTTTTCCATTCCATTCCCCCAAGAATCTCTTTCCACACAGGAGTATTTTTCCACAAACCGGCTTCGTTCATCCTTACAGAGTTTCTGGCTTTGCCGCTTCGTTCAGCCCCAACTGCTCTCGATATCTTTCGAATTCCGCATCATTGCACTGCACAAAATGGCCAGGCTGAATTTCGCGCATCGTCGGCTTGTCAACCGAATAATCATGCTCCACCAGCGGATCATAACGAATGCGCTTACGCTGCTTTTCGTACACCGGATCCGGCAAAGGAATTGCCGACAGCAGCGAGCGCGTGTACGGATGCAATGGATGCGCAAACAATTCGTCCGATGTCGCCAGTTCCACCATCTTGCCGTAGTACATCACGCCGATACGATCGGAAAAATACTTGACGACAGACAAGTCATGGGCGATGAACAGAATGGTCAACCCTAACTGACGGCGAAGGTCGTTGAGCAAATTGATTACCTGGGCCTGGATGGATACATCCAAGGCGCTGACAGGCTCATCGGCAATAATCATCTCCGGATTCATGACGACCGCGCGCGCCACGCCGATTCGTTGGCGTTGGCCGCCAGAGAATTCATGGGGATACCGGCCGGCGTGCTCGCGCACGAGACCAACCATTTCCAGCACCTTGAACACCTTTTCGTCGATAACCGCCTTATCGGTTTCGCCCCGAATCTTCAGGCCTTCCGCGATGGTTTCATAAACCGTCATGCGCGGATCCAACGACGCGATGGGATCCTGGAAAATCATTTGAATGCGCGTGATGAAATGCTGCTTTGAGGCAACACGCCGCTCATAATCGTACTTTTTTTTGATCTGCTCGCGTTCGTCGCCGGTTGCCTTGGCCAGCATGTCCTTGTATTTTGCATCGACTTCGCTCACCATCTCCGCTGCATACCGTTTATCGCATTTGAAATGATCATTGTAGGCAGCTTTGATCTCCTTGCGTTGTTCCGCGATGAACCGCTTGAGCTCGCGTTTGCGCTCAGGGGATGCGCCATCCATTTCCTTGCGCGCATTGCGAATCGCTTCCTGATACGAACGCGTACCGGCTGCAACGCGCTTGCCACGGAAGTAAATGTTTCCCGACGTGATATCGTACAGCTTGATGATGGAACGGCCTGTCGTGGTCTTGCCGCAACCGGATTCGCCAACAAGGCCAAAGACTTCTCCCCGCTTTATCTCAAAGCTGACGTCGTCCACGGCCTTCACTTCTTTAAAATACTGGCACAGGTGTTCGACCCTGAGCAGAACTTCTTCATTCTGATTCGGCATTCGAATCACCTCCCACTCTGGCCTTCATTTTGGCAATGCGCTCCGTAACGGCTTTCGGCGGATCGATCTTCGGTGCATCCGGATGCAAAAGCCATGTAGCCGCCCAATGCGTATCGCTGATTTGGAATTGCGGCGGCGGCAGCTCAAAATCAATGTTCAGCGCATAACGATTGCGCTCCGCAAAAGCATCCCCCTTGGGCGGATAGATCATGTTTGGCGGCGTTCCTGGAATGGCCTCCAATTTTTCTTTGGTCTCCAAATCCGGCATGGACGACAACAGCGCCCATGTGTACGGATGCGCGGGAGAATAGAAGATTTCCTCTGCCGTTCCGTATTCAACAATTTTGCCAGCGTACATCACCGCAATACGGTCCGCCATGTTTGCCACCACGCCCAAATCGTGCGTAATAAAGATGATCGACAGGTTGCGCTCCTTCTTAAGCTTGTTGATCAGCTCAAGGATCTGCGCCTGAATGGTAACATCCAACGCCGTCGTTGGCTCGTCGCAAATCAGGATGTCCGGATTTGCCGCCAGCGCAATGGCTATGACAATGCGTTGACGCATGCCGCCCGAAAACTGGAACGGATACGCGCGATAGCGCTTGCGCGGTTCCGGAATTCCAACTTCTTCCATCAGCTTTAACGCCTTGTTCTTTGCGCTGCGCTTCGTAACCTTGACCACCATGCCAGATGCGCTTTGTTTCAACATCTCGATCAAGCGCTCTGTCTTTGCACGCTTGTCTTCGCCAGCCTCTGCGGCATTGCGCTCCTCATAATGCGTCGCCAGGCGGTCAATCAAACGCAGCATGTTTTCACGAACCAATTCCAGATCAATCACCGACGCAGCCGCAACCTTCCAGTCAGGCGCTTTGCCCTTTTCCACCAAACGGTTGTACCGCGCCATTTGCTTTTCGTATTTTTTCTCTTTCGCGCCGTTCGTTCTCTTTCCGGTGAGATATGTGTTCAGAAAGTCCTTGAGACTGCGCGAAAATGTGCATGCGGCACTGTCCTTGACAATATCCATTGGGTCAATCGACAGATCCACCACACGACCGAGATCCGCCACCAGCGCTTCCAGCGTCTTTTCCTCTGGCATAGCGCTTTGCAGCTTCGTGCGGACGTCGGTCAGCGCGGCAATCGCCTCTTCACGACGCTTCAGATATTTTTGATCATTGCAGACGATGGCGCGCTCGGCCTGTCCAACAAAATTGTGCATGAAGTGTTCCCAAAGATATTGATTATAGAAGGCATTTTTCTCTTCTTGGGAACCTTTCGGCGCACTGGTTTCACCATTTTCCAAATAATAACCCATGCCGAAAAAGTCAGGTTTGACCTTCGATACGGCAGCGGAAAGGATCGCCCGAACGTCCACGAGAGCCTGTTTCGCCTTCCCCAGATCATCCTTCCTGAATTGCCCCGCGCCGCCATGCATGCGTTCCAGCGCCGTTTGCAGTTCGGCAAATTCCGCATCTCCCACAACAAATTCGTTGCGTGCGCACAATGCGAAATCTCGGATCTCCTTCCACCGGCTGCGACCATCCTTGAGCGCG
>JAQXRL010000013.1 GCA_029218505.1 Eubacteriales bacterium
CCATGGTGTCGTTTGCGGAGGAATACTTCCCGGATTTTCGATTTCCGCCGCAATAGATACGGCAAACCGGGCTGTCAGAAAAACGGCGGGGCGAACAGACGGTCATGAAGAAAAGCGTTCCAGAAGGGCATAGAGCCACATCGCAGATGTGACTCCGCTGTGAACCGGAAGATATCAAGGCAGTACAAAATAGAATGCAGAAGCAATTTCCGAAAAGAGGATTTGCGAAACGTGTGGCGGACAGTCATCTGGATGCCCGCAGGCGATATCCCCTGATCGGGCTAAGTCATCACCATCCGTTCAGCGGGTGGTGATGACTTGGCGGGAGCGAAGGCGTTTTTCGATTGGATTCGGAAACGCTGTTTTCCTGCAACAGATGCGGCGAATAGACGAACCGGATGGGAAGATCACGGCCTGTGGAAGCACTGATGTACGATGTTCGTAATGGCTGTTTCGTCCAGCCCCAAGGATTTGCAATATGCAACTTCCTGTCCCAAGCGTTTCAGCGCCATGTCGGCCCTGCGATCGTCTAGTTCTCCGGCGTGTATTTCCGCCACAAAGCAGCCTTTCCCCGTTATGGAAACGATCAATCCCTGGCGTTCCAGCTCTTCCCAGGCTTTTTTGACCGTGATGACGCTGATGCGCAGTTCCTTTGCCACGGTGCGGATGGGAGGAAGACATGTGCCGCCCGGGAGCTCGCCCCGGACAATCTGTGCCGAAATCTGTTCGAACAACTGCTGATAAATGGGCTTTTCGCAGGTTGCAGAGATGGTCAGGTTCACAATTCTGCCCTCTCAAATCGCCTTGACGCGATGTTTTTCCCCCAAAGGGTCAATCCGGAATACAGCGCAATGCCTGCCCCAAGGATTCCCAGGCGCAAGGGAAGGTGTGCCATGTCAAAATTGTCCAGATGGCTTTTGATCCACGGGATGGCATGGACAGAGGTTTCGCAGAGCAGCATGAATGCGCTGATGGCTGCGCATGCCAATACAAACGCTCTGCCGGCACGATACGCATCCCGATAGAATTCCGCGAGAAAGATCTGGTTGAAGATGCCCATCATGAGAAAACTCAGCCCGAAGAAAGCTGCGTTGGCCTCAATGCCTGCCTGGTTGCCCGTAGGATTGAAATGCCGGTTCAGCAGCGCAAATGGAACGGAAAGCGCCACATATGCAATTTGCACCAACACCATCATAACGCAGCGCGCAGACACCACGTCCCGTTTGCGCACGGGCAGCAGCGCGGTGTAATCCACATCCCGGGCTTCCCGGCCATTGATGAACGTGAAAAAAATCCCCAGACAGGCATAGAAAAACACAACGTAATACGGATACGATGGGATCAGCAGCATGGCGGTCAATCCCCCAAAAGCATACATGATCGGATGTGCCGTCAGCCGGAAGTCTTTGTATAACAGTTGCCTCATGGTGTCACTCCCTCTCCATGTGAATCATAATTTCTTCCAAATTGGGCTGATGCCGGCATTCCGGTGGGAAACGTTCCGCATCCTTCGGCAGCGCCAGACCGCTGTATCCAAAGGCATTGGCGTGATACCCAATCAGCGACTGCCGGGCAGCGTTCCCAAGGTTGCCCGATCCCTTTATGAGCACCCATTCGCGGAAAAACGATTCCCGGTCACCGCTTTTCAAAATGCTTCCGCCCTTGATGTAAGTGATGTAATCGGCGCATTTTTCCAAATCGGACGTGATATGGGTGGAGAAGAGAATGCTGCGCCGTCCGTCTTCAATCACGCTTTGAAACAGTTCCAGCAAATCATCCCGGGAAACAGGATCTAACCCGCTGGTGGGTTCATCCAGAATGAGCAGCCGCGCGTTGTGGGACAGCGCCAGCGCCAGGGCGAACTTTACCCGCATACCTTGGGAAAGCTGGCTGATTCTCTTCGCAGGATCCAAATCAAATCTGCGCATGCAATCCGCAAAGACCTGATCGTCCCATTGGGAATAAAACCTTCGCGTGACCTCTGCAATGGTCCCCAGTTTTTTGTGCGGATAATAATCCACGCCGCCCATGACGAGCCCGATTTGTCCCCGCAGCGCCAGTTCGTTGTCTTGGTAATTCTGCCCCAAAACATCAATTTCGCCGCCGTCAGGGTGGATCATGTTCAGCATAGCCTTGATGGTCGTGGTTTTCCCAGCGCCGTTTCGGCCAATAAACCCCATGATATAGCCTTCCTCCAGGCTGAAGCTCACGTTCTTCAGGGCAAATCCGGAATACTGCTTTTGCAATCCGCTTACGCGAAGAATTTCTCCCAAACCGATCGCCTCCAATATTGTGTATATTGAGTATATACAATATAACACTAGAGCGAAAGAATGTCAAGGGGGAAAACCGAAAACTTGGGACAAACAAAATACGACGAGAGTTTTTTCCCTTTTGGCAGGAATTGCGCCTTGGACGCAGAAGAATATAAAAAGGAATCTGCCCCAAATGGGTATGAACGGAGGACGAACATGCTGTTGAATGCGGTTGGGCTGCAGTTATATTCGCTGCGGGAAGAAACGAAGGCGGATTTTGCCGGGACGGTACGAAAAGTTGCGCAAATGGGATACAAGGGCGTGGAGTTCGCGGGATATGGTGGATTGACGCCGAACGAAATGGCCAAATTGCTGAAGGAATGTGGATTGGAAGCATGGGGAAGCCATATCGGCGCGCTGCCCAAGGACGACAAGGCATTGGAAGCGGAAATTGAGATGAATCTGGCGGTGGGCAGCCGTTATCTGGTGTGCCCTTATGCGGCAATGAAGACCCGGGACGACGCCCTGCGTCTGGCGGATGTCATGAATGAAACCGCCATGAAGCTGCGCAAGGTGGGGCTGCGGCTGGGATATCACAATCATGCGCATGAATTTGTGCAGGATGGCGGAGAATACCTGCTGGATACGCTGTTGACCCACGTGGAAGAGGATATCTTCCTGGAGGCGGATGTATTCTGGGTGGCCTATGCCGGGGAAGATCCGGTGAAATACATTGCCAAGTATCCCCGCCGTCAGCCGTTGATTCATCTGAAGGAATTGGGCGCGGACGGAAAGAGCAATGTGGAGGCCGGCACGGGCGTGCTGGACTTCGCGGGCATTGTTCGGAAGGCCTATGATATGGGCGTGGAGCATTTTATCGTGGAACAGGAAGAGTATACGATGCCGCCGCTGGAAAGCTGCAAAGCTTCGCTGGATGCGCTGCTCCGCCTGGAATAAGAAAACGCAAAGTCCGAAGCCGTGCAAGCGGCTTCGGACTTTTCTCAGCTTGTCCCAAAAGACTTTTTGTCAAGCTGGCGGACGGGGAAGCAAGCGCCCCTGCCACCCTCTCCGGATTTTGCGGAAATCCTGCGGATTCCGGCCGCAAAACCCGCGCCCGTGGTCGCCGTACACGCCGCCGGCCACGGTGAGAATTCGCGTGATCCCAAGCCCTCTCGCGCGCTCCCTGCGTTTTTCGACCGTCTGCGCAGGGGATCAGCGGTGCTCCGCTTTGGAGGCAACCGATGGAAGGGAGGCAGACGTTCCTGGACGGAAAAAATGATCCAAACAGGGCATTGCGCCGGCAAGAGCGTTGTTTTGCGCCGCGCCACAGGAGAGAAAAGATGTCCCGCGAAACTTACGGCAGAAGAGGCGGCTTTGCATGCCTTCCGCGATGCGTGTCAGCAGGGCGTTGGGTTTATAGGCGATATCTCCCAGCAAAAAGATGTGTTCCAGATCAAAAAGATTCATGACATTGGAGAGCGCGCAGGCAAGGGCGTCCGCTTCCCGGCAGAGGAGCGACTGTGCCTCCGGCGAGGTTTCCAGCGCGTCCATCAGATCGGCCCAGGAGGCGAAGCTGCTGCCGGACAAAATGGCAGGAATGGAGGCATAGCATTCCAAGCAACCGCGGTTTCCACAGGCGCAGGGTCGGCCATTCTGCTCAATGGATATATGGCCGACTTCGGAAGCCATTCCATGCGCGCCGCGATACAGACGGTTTTCCAGCAGAATGCCGCCGCCGATGCCTTCGTTTACCTGAAGCGCCAGATAACTGGCATAATTTTTCGCGTTGCCATAATACTTTTCCGCCAGCGCCAGCGCGTTGGAGATGTTTTCTAAATACACAGGCGCTTGCAGCAGGTTTTCCAGGACCGATGCCAAGGGAAAATCGTGCCATGCGTCAAATCTGGGGGCATGCAGAATCGTGCCGGTTTGAAAATCCATGGGTCCGGGCGCGCAGACGCCCACTCCCAGCAAGGACTCCTGCGGGATGCGCAGTGCCTGCAGTTGGCGTCGCGCTTCCAACGCCGCCGCTTCGCACAATGCGTTGGCGGGCCGTTCCTTGGAGTCAATGGTTGCTTCGGACAACAGCTCTCCCACCAGGTTTGTGATGCCGACGTGAATGCGGCTGCGGCGAATATTGATGCCGATCGCGTGCCGGGAAGAAGGAACAAGTTCCAGCAATACCGGATGGCGTCCGCGGCGCGTCGCAATGGTGTCGCATTCCCGAATCAGACCCATCTGGATTAGTTGCCCGGAAATTTGCGTGATGCATGCACGGGTTAAGCCGGTTTTGTCTGATAACTCCGCCCGGGAAATTGGCTCCTGACGAATCAAATCTAAAATCAATTTCTGGTTCGCAACCCGTACAACATCAACATTTGTTCCCAATGGCATGTCTTTTCTCTCCCATTGTACCGATTTTTTGCCGGATTCTTGCGCTTTTCTGGCTGCGGGCTGCGAAAACCGCCTGCCAGCAGGAATTTCGTCCTTTCGGTTCCGGGTTCTATTATAGCAGTTTCGGCGGATCTTTACAAGTCGTGGGCAACATGGCATTGACAAGCAGGCTGCATTGTGATATTATAAACTAAATTAATTAAATAGAAGCGCGCTTTGGGCTTAAATCCAGGATGGAGAAAGGGAAGAGAAAGATGGAGATCGTTGGGAAAATTGTGGACAGAGCGGTAAAAGCAGTGTTGTTTGATTTTGACGGAACCATCAGCACGTTGCGCCATGGATGGGAAAGCGTCATGGAACCCATGATGATAGAGATGATTGCGGGGAATGCGGAACCGGACGGGGAAATTGTGAAGAGGGTGCGGGAATACATCGACGAATCGACGGGCATTCAGACAATTCATCAGATGAAATGGTTGGCGGAAGAAGTGCGGCGGCAGGGAAGAAATCCTGGCATGCCGGCGGATCCCTGGTGGTACAAGGCGGAATACAACCGCAGGTTGATGCTGCGGCTGGCGGATCGAAAGGCGGAGGTGCTGTCCGGAAAAAAGCGGGCAGAGGAGTTCTTGATGGCGGGCGCGGAGGCGTTTTTGCAGGAGCTTTGTGCGCGAGGGGTAAAAGTTTACGTAGCCAGCGGAACGGATGACGCGGACGTGGCGGAGGAAGCGGAACTGTTGGGCGTCCGAAAATACTTTACGGCGCTGAAAGGAGCCATGCCGGGAAGCGAACGTTGTTCCAAGGAGGAGACGCTGCGGATGTTGGCGCGCGAGGCGGGTTTGCAGGGCGCGGAGATGGCTGTGTTTGGCGATGGAAAGGTAGAAATCGCGCTGGGCGCGGCGATGGGAGCGTTGACAGTAGGCGTGGCCAGCGACGAAGAAGCGCGACACGGAATCAACAGGGCAAAGCGCAGCCGGTTGTTGAAGGCCCATGCGGACGTCATTGTTGGAGATTTCCTGGAACGGGAAGCGCTGATGAAACTGTTGGGAATGGGGGAGCGGTAAAGATGGAATACAAGGAACTTTCATTTGAGAAGATTCAGACCTATCCGGCGTCTATCCGGCAAAACCTGGTTCGCATCGACACGCTGGCCATGCCTGGCGAGACGCCTCACGAGACTTTTGATTCCCCGGAATTTGACGAATTGGCGGATCGAATTCTGGAAGCGAGGGCGAACGGGCGTCCGGTGATTTGGTCGCAGGGCGCGCATGTCATCAAAAACAGCCTGTCAATGTACTTAATTGCGCTGATGAAGGGTGGAATCATTACGCATATTGCCGGAAACGGCGCTTGCAGCATTCATGATTTTGAATTGGCGTATCTGGGCGGCACATCCGAAAACGTGCCTACGGCCATTGAGGATGGCTCTTTCGGCATGTGGGAAGAGACGGGGCGATGGATGAACGAGGCGCTTCAAGAAGGTGCGGAACGCGGCTGGGGATATGGAGAATCTCTGGCGCGCTATGTGGATGCGCATCCGGAAAGGTTTCCCCATAAGGATCAATGCGTGTTTTACCAGGCGTACCGCTGCGGCGTGACGGCGACATATCACATTGCGCTGGGCACGGACATCATTCATCAGCATCCCATTGTGGATTTTGCCGCCATCGGCAAGACCAGCGGCGTGGATTTTCATCGGATGTGCGCGTCGGTGGCGGAACTGGACGGCGGCGTGTATATGAACTTTGGCTCCAGCGTGTTAGGGCCGGAGGTGTTTTTGAAAGCATTGTCCATCAGCAGAAATTTGGGTTATCCCACCTATCACATCACCACGGCGAATTTCGACCTGGTAGATTTGGGGGATTATACAAAGAAGATTGGATACGACGACCCGAATTACTATTACCGGCCCAGAAAGAACATTGTCAATCGCCCGGTGAGCAAGGGCGGCGTTGGCTGGCATTTTGTGGCAGATCACAAGGCGTCGATTCCCAGCCTGTATGATAAGCTGCGGGAAAAGGGGTGGAATGCGTGACGGCGGCGGAATGTTTGGAGAAAATTGACGGCGTGCGCGTCGGCGTCGTGGGCGATTTTTGCCTGGATGTGTATTGGTACGCAGACATGCGCCGAAGCGAACTTTCCCGGGAAACGCCGCATTTTCCGCTGCCGATTGTGCGGGAAAAGGAGTCTCCGGGCGGCGCAGGAAATGTGGCGTGCAATCTGGCGGCGCTGCGACCGGCTTCGGTTTTTGCGGCGGGCATTGTTGGAGACGATTGGCGCGGCACGCTGCTTCGCAACCGGCTGCAAGCCAATGGCGTGGATTGCAGCGCGCTGATCGTTTCCGGAAAACGAACGACCAATACGTATATCAAACCCATGCGCATGGGGATTTCAGACGTCATTTATGAGGATCCCAGGCTGGATTTTGAAAATCATACGGCGATGCCCGAAGATGTGGAAGCAAACTTGCTGTCGGCATTGGACGTTATGATGCGCCAGGTGGACGTGTTGTGCGTGTGCGATCAGATGCGCTGCGGATGCGTTACTCCGGCAATTCGGGAAAGAATCTGCGAATATGGCGCGCAGGGCAAAATGGTGCTGGTGGATAGCCGCGATCGTGTATCGTTGTATCGAAATGTCATTGTCAAACCCAACGACGTGGAAGCCGGCGCAATGGATGCGCATGCAGAATTGCCCATGGAGGAAATTGTCCGCCGCATATCCCAAAAGACGGGACGGCCGGCGTTGATTACCATGGGAAGCAAAGGCTGTCTTGTGTGCGAAGAGAACTGCGTGACGCACGTTCCCGGCAGACGCGTGGAGCCGCCGTTGGATTGCTGCGGCGCTGGAGATACCTTCCTGTCCGCGTTGGCGTGTCTGGCTGGAGCGGGATTGCCGCTGTGGAAGGCGGCGGAATTTGCCAATGCGGCAAGCGCGGTGATTATTCGGAAAATTGGCACCACGGGCACGGCCACGCGACAGGAAATCCTGTCGGAATTGCAGAAATAAACAAAAGAACGCGCCCTGCTCTCCTTGTGGAAGAGCGGAGCGCGCTTTTTGTTTGCCGGAAAGGCAAGAGCCCCCAGTTCAACTGGGGATGGAGAAGGAACCGCTTTCGCAAAAGACATGGAGCCACATGGACGATGTGGCTCCACTGGGAAGAACAAGCTGTCGTAATTGTACAAGTACGAATAGAACGCAATGTATATCTCCGCAAAGGAGATTTGCGAAGCAAAGCGTGTGATTGATCATCATTTCGGTGCCCTCTTTCGAGGGCGACCACAGGAGTGAAGCCCTGATAGGGCTTGGGCAGACCGCCCGTTCTACGGGTGGTTATGACTTTGCCGAACAGGCGCAAAAATTCCCGGTTTCAACAGGGGGTCATGAAGGAAATCACAGGCGGCACGCCTTTCCCGGGCTTGACCCATCCGTTGAACAGGTGGTTATGACTTGCGTCAGACGGCTGCGTCCGGAAATAAATCTGCCGGGGTGTCCACGTCCAGAAGTTCCTGTGCGTTCATAGCGGAAACCAGGGTGAGCAGAGATTCATGGCGGCGAAGGACGGTTCGTCCACTTTCGCCGGGCGATAGCATGGCCAATTCCGGAAGCAATGCGCCGGGAAAGATTACGGGATTTCCGCGGCGGCCCGCAAAGGAAAGGGC
>JAQXRL010000014.1 GCA_029218505.1 Eubacteriales bacterium
TCGTGGCGGCGACAATCGTCCTGTATCTCAGCCTGTTTTTTACCGTTGTCAGCGGTGCGGAGTATATCATTCGCAATTTCGATTGCATTCGGGATATGTAATGGCAGGATAGGGAACGCTTCGGCGTTGCCCGAATACACATGGGAATCCTGCTTTTGCTCGGGCCGTCACGAATGGCCCGAGCAAATTTTGTCGTGACACGCATTCTTTCAAGGGGCCATGGAAATGCAAAGACGGATTTCCGTGCAACCGCATGAAAAAATTGCGCGGGTCGCGTGGAACGACTCGCGCAAAGGCGGAAGCAGAAAATCGATTTCCCCATACACGGGTGAGAATGGGACGCTTCAGGTTCTGCCTGAAGCGTTCCCCCGTTTCCTGTCACGGAATCTGGTCGAAGCTGCCCAATCCACGAAGAACCCGGCGGGCGTCGAAGCGCAGGCGTTCCGTGCGGCGCATGTTTTTGCGGAAAATTGCGTAAGCGCGCAGCCCATGCGAGACATCCGATTCTGTCAACAGGCGATTGCCGTAGCGTCCCAGCACAATGGCGTCCGCAAAGGCGGCGAAATCGGGATTGTTGGCGGAGGCGGAGACGCGTTTTGCAAATTGCGCGGGCGTCTCGCCGGAAAGCGGCGCCTGGGCGGAAACCGCCAGGAGATTCAAGATGCCGCGATAGAGAATCATGGCGGAGCGTTCACAATTTTCCTGATGCGCGGCCAGCCTTGCGGGATCCGTGACCTGCAGGCGATGGCGAACCCAAAGCACGATGAGCGCCAGAATCAACAGGAAAAACAGAATGGACAGCAAAAGCCACGCGCGATCCTTGGGCGGTTGCTCGTCGGGCCAGGGATCGTCTTCGTCGGGTTCCGGCGTGGGCTGCGTCCAGGGATCCGGGGAAGGCGTGGGCTGCGTCCAATCCGGCTGAGTGGTGGGCGTGGAGGTGGGATCCGGAGAAGGCGTGGGCGCTTCCGGAGGAATGTCCGGCGTAGGCGTGGGCTGGGGATCGTCTACGGCGCCGTCCGTGGGATTGCCGAGGGAATTCTGGTTTTCCTGGGCGGCGGCGGTGGGGTCAAAGGAAACCCATCCCAATCCGGAAAAATACACCTCTACCCATGCGTGGGCGTCTTCGCCGGTGAGCACCGTGACGCCGGATGGATCGGGAGACACGCGGTATCCTTCCACGTAGCGGGCGGGAATGCCCACAATGCGCAAAAGAACCGCCATGGAGGAGGCAAAATAGCTGCAATACCCTTCCTGGGAATCCAGCAAAAAATAGGAGACAAAATCGCGGCCCAGGGGCGGATAATCCACCTCCAGGGTATATCGGTAATGGCTCGCCAAATACTCCTCAATGGAGCGCGCCTTGGCATAATCGCCCTCCAATCCCTCGGTTAAGCGAACCGCCAACGCGTATACGCCGTCCTCAATGCCGGAAGGCAGCTGCGTGTAAATGTTTTCGATTTCCGCATATCGGGAATCGTCCCGCTGGGCGGCGGCCTGTATGGCCAAACTCATCGACAAATCGTCTCCGGGCATTTCCGCCTCCAGGGAATATGCGTCGCCGGCCTGAACCCGGCGGGCAAGGAACATTTCGCCCACGGAATTGAAGTACGCGGCGGTATCCAGATCCATGGAAAAAGAAGATAACCTTCCCGGGACAAACAGGGTGGATGTGCCTTCCCGCAACATGCGGATGTCCGCGCGGACGTTGGAAAACGCGTCTTTGTCCAGGCCGTCCGAACGATTCATGTCAAACGCCTGGGCGCGGGCATTTCTGCGGGTGAAATCGTAAAAGAGGTATCGCGCCTTTTCCAAATCATCCTCCCAGGAATAGCCCGTATAGGAGGACTTGATGGAACCGCGCAACAGCAGGCGGTCGCCGGTGGAAACCTCCATCACGGGTTCGGTTTCCGGGGTGGCCGGTCCGCCCAGGAAACTGGTGGGAACGTTGTCGATGCTGCGGGCATGGTCGTATCCCGCTTCGTTGATGGAAAACGCCACGCGTTCCTGGGTAAAGTGGAAGTAATCCTCGAATACCGCGCGAATGCGGTTTGCGGCGTTTTCCAGGGGCGCCCAGGTAACGGCCTGCCGGGGCAACAGCGCAAAGGCGATCAACACCGCCAGCGCGGCGGGAATCAATGCCCGTGCAAAGCCTTTTTCCCGCATCAGTTCGCTGCCCTGGGTGTACGCGGCGGCCGTGCCGACGATGGCGGGCAAGGCGGTAATCACCCGCGCGGAGGCGGAAAGGGCGTTTGCGCCGATGACGCAGGCCAATGTAATGACCATGGCAATGCTTACCCACGTGCGCTTGTACACCATGGCATAAAACAACAACGCCAAAATGGCGGCGCAGGGAACGGCCATGGACTGCGCGGAGGCAAGAACTGCGGCGAAATCGGTTTGAGAAGCCGCGCGAAAAGCGGCCAGAAGCTCTCCGGGCAGGGACGGCCGATAGGCAATGACGCCGCCAATGCCCAAAAAGGCGCAAATGGGCACGGCAATCACGCCCATGCGGGAATAAGAAAGCAGCGCGCCTGCCAGGGAAGCGGCGGAGGCGGCCAGATATACCTTCCACCAGGCGATGTTCATGCCCATGGCTTCGGCCAGAACCATCACCACGGAAGCCGCCATCAGGGTGGCAATCAGCGCCGCGGACAACAGCCGCAGAATTTTTTCCTTTCTGTTCATCGAATACCCTCAATCGTTTCGGCGGAAGCGTAGCCCGCTTCGTTCCAGGGATTTGCCTTTTCTACCATGACGCCTTCCATTTTCAGGCGTTCGATCATTTCCAGGGACTCGGTGCGCCGGGAATCGGTGACCCAGATCAGCTTTGTGCGAATGCCGCTGCGGGCCATGCGTTCGGCGGCGTCGGCCACGCGGGTGGTCAGCTTGCTGGTCACCAGCACCGCGCCGCCGGTGCGCTGCATGCGCGCCAGCATCAGGGACAAAACCTGCTCGTAGGCATACGGGCTGTCGAAGGGCACGCGCATCATGGCGTCCAGAAACATGGGAAAATCCTGGGGAAATTGGCCCGCAATTTCGGAAGGATTTTTGCATGTCAGGGGCATGCGCACGGGATAACCGGCGTTCAACTGCGCTTGCGCCGCGCTGACGCAGGCTTCGCAGATGCAGTCCTCGATGGTCAGCGCCTGGTCGCTCAGGGCGGCAATGGCGGATAAATCCGGAATAATCAGCGTGTCCGGGCGGGCGCTTTCTTCGAATGTGCGCACCATCAGCTCGCGCTTGCGCATGGTAAGCTTCCAATGCACTTTCTTCAATTCGTCGCCGTCCTGCCATTTGCGAACGTCGGAAGGCGAGGATGCGTCCTCGGAAGCGCGGCTGACCAGTTCGGGGCCGACGTCGCTGGCGCGAAGTTCCATGGGCGCAACCGTTGTGACCCGGGGATAAACCTCCACTTTGATCAGCCGCATGCCGCTTTTGCGGGATACGCTGAACAGGCCGAAGAGATCCCTGGCCCGAAAGCGCGTGACGCCCACTTCGTAAGCGCCCCTGTGCTGACAGCGAATGACGTGGCGGTATGTGCGGGTGCGAAAGGGCGGAATGGACACGCTGATTTCCTGGGAAGTGGAATAGGCGGATGGCACGTTCAGTTGGATGCGCACCGCCACCACCGGCAAAAGGGAGCGATGGCGCACATTCAGGATGGTGGTCAGGGTATCTCCCCGGGTTAACCGGGGCCGCAATCCGCGAATTTCCAGCTTGATGGACCACAGCGCCCACAGCACGCCGGCCAGGCTGAGCAGCATCAGCATGATGAGCACCAGCGCCAGCAGATAGTAAATGGGCGTGCCGGTGGCCAGCGCCGTGGCCAGCAGCGCGATGAGCGCCGCCACAAACCCCAAAAGACGAACGCTCACTTGACCTTCACCGGCACCTGCACCGTGCCCATCACGTTTTGCAGCACCTTCTGGGCGGTCATATTGCGCATGCGGGCCTCCGCGGAAAGCACCAGGCGGTGGGCCAACACGGGTTCCGCCATGCGCTGCACGTCCTCCGGCGCGACGAAATCCCGGCCGTCCAACAGCGCCCGGGCTTGGGCCGCCTTCAGAAGGGAAATGGCCGCGCGGGTGGACACGCCCAATTGCAGCGCGCCGTTTTTGCGGGACGCGGCGGCGATGCCGGAAATATACGCGCGAACTTCTTTGGAAGTGTATACGGTTTCCACCTGTTGCTGCAACAGCAGGATATCGTTGCTGGTGCAAATGGGCGAAAGTTCCTGCATGGGGCGCGCGCTGCCGGTATATCGTTCCAAAATGTCGCATTCCTCTTCCGGGGTGGGATAGCCGATGGAAACGCGCATGAAGAATCGATCCAGCTGCGCTTCCGGCAGAGGATAGGTGCCCACGAAATCCACGGGGTTTTGGGTGGCCAGCACGATAAAGGGCTTGGGCGTCTGATACGTCGTGCCGTCCACGGTCACCTGGCCTTCCTCCATGACTTCCAGCAGGGAGGACTGGGTTTTGGGGGAAGTGCGGTTGATTTCGTCCGCCAGGACGATCTGGCTCATGACCAGACCTTGGCGATATTCCAGCTCGCCCGTTTTGAAATTTACGATGGAGAAACCGGTAATGTCGCTGGGGGTAATGTCGGGGGTAAACTGAATGCGCTTAAAGGAGCAATCCAGGGATCGCGCCAGCGCGGATGCCAACGTGGTTTTGCCCACGCCGGGCACGTCTTCGATGAGCACATGGCCCCGGCACAGGATGGCGATCATCATCAATTCCACCGCGTCCTGCTTTCCGACGATCACTGTTCCAACGTTTTTCGTGAGCATCTGGGCAAACCTTTGTGTTACCTGCATGTTGTATATCTCCTTTGGGAAATGTATCCATCAAGATTGCATCGGCGCAATCCACAAAGCGCCAAGAATAGTATACTCAATTCTTCCGCGGGTTTCAAGGACATCTCCCCAAACGGGCGCAATTGTGCTATAATATTCAACAGAACGTCGAATTTTGCGCGAAAATGCGGGGAGGCGCACTGCGAATGCGGAACTGCATCACGCCCCAGGCCATGCGGGCCATGGAGCAAAGCTACTTTCAGAAAACGGGCGTCGCGTCCATTGCACTGATGGAACGGGCGGCGTCCGAATTGACGGGAGAAATTCTTCGGCGCCTGGGAGACGGACGGACGCTGTTGGCGGCATGCGGAACCGGCGGAAACGGCGGAGACGGCCTGGCCTGCGCCAGAATGTACGCCATGGCGGGCGGAAGCGCCCGGGCGGTGCTGCTTTCCCAGCCCGCTACGGCGGACTGCATGGAAAATCTTCGGCGGGCCAGACAGGCGGGCGTGGAAATTCTTTCTCCGGACCAGTTGGAAAACGCGGCGCCGCCGGGCATTTGGGTGGACGCTCTGTTCGGCACGGGCCTGTCCCGCGCGCCGCAGGGAGCCGCCGCGGAAATCATCCGGCGCATCAACCGGGATCGCCGCCTGGGCAGCCGGGTGTTTGCCGCGGATATTCCCTCGGGCCTGGACGGCCTGTCGGGCAAGGCGTTTGAGGACTGCGTTTGCGCGGACGTGACCGTGAGTTTTCAGTTTTGCAAAACGGGTCTGGTTTTGCAAGACGGGCTGGACGTCTGCGGCGAAGTGGCGGCGCGGGATCTCGGAATCCGGGAAGAATTCTTTCCGCGGAACATGCCCGCGCTGCTGGAAGGCGAGGATATCCCCCGCTTCTTTCCGCCTCGCAAGCGAAACACCCACAAGGGCGTGTACGGTCATGTGCTGATCGTGGCGGGCAGCCTGGGAATGGCGGGCGCGGCGGCGATGTGCGCCATGGCGGCCATGCGTGCCGGCGCGGGACTGACCACCATCGCCTGCCCCGCTTCCGTTGCGCCCGTCTTGCAAACGTTGGCGCCCTGCGCCATGTGCCTGCCCATGCCGGAGCGAAACGGCGCGCTGTCTCCGGAAAGCGCGGAGGAAATCTCCCGGGCGCTTTCGGGGAAATCCGCCGCCGTGGTGGGCTGCGGCCTTTCCCGCCGGGCGGCGCCGGAAGCGGTGGCTGCGGTGCTGCAATCGGGAATTCCCGCGGTGGTGGACGCGGACGCGCTGAATCTTCTGGCGGAAAATCCCGCGCTGAGGAAGATGCTGCGCCCCTGTCATGTCGTAACGCCCCATCCCGGAGAAGCCGCCCGGCTGCTGGGCCGGGACATGGCGGATCCGCTTTCGGACGCGGCGGCGTTGGCGAATCTGGGCGCTGTGGCGCTGTTGAAGGGCGCGTGCAGCGTGGTATGCGCGCCGGGCGGCGGCGTGTATCTCAGCGCATCCGGCTGCGCCGGCATGGCCAAGGGCGGCAGCGGCGACGCGCTGTCGGGCATTCTGGGCGCGCTGCTGGCGGAAAGCCGGGGCAAAACGCCCGCGCTCACGGCCGCCCTGGCCAGCGAAGTGCATGGCCGCGCGGGAGAGGCGGCCCAGGCGAAACTCGGCTGCCGCGGCATGACGCCCATGGATTTGATCGACGCGCTGCCCGGGGTGTTTCCATGCTGACGCCGGATTTTCGGGGCGAGATCCGTCCGCTGCTGCCGGCCGGAGCGTTCCTGCGCCGGGATCGCGGCGACGGCCTGTATGTGACCAATGCACCTGCGTTCGGCGCGGGCCGGGCGGTTGCTTTGGCGCTGGAGTCCCTGGGATATTGCGTTTCGTTGGACGAATCCCGCCTGGGAATGGTTCCTGCTCCGTGGCGGCTGCTGGCGTTGGAGGCAAACCATCCCCTGCCGCCGGACGCCTTTGCGGCGTCCCTGAAGCGGTTTGCGGGTTTGCCGGTTTCGAAGGAGGCGCCGGCGCTGTTCGCCCAGGGAATCAAGGCGCTGGAGGCGGGCGGTTCGGGCGCGGCGGCCTGGGAAAAACGGCTTCGGCAGGCGGCGGCGCTGGCAATGCGCCAGGGCGGCGGCGGCGGATTGTACGCCTGCGCCCTGGTTCGATGGGATCTTGCGGAAAGGAAGGTTGGAAGATGAAACTGCGGTATTACGGGCATTCCTGCTTTTTAATGACGTTTTCGGACGGCACCTCGCTGGTGACGGATCCTTTTGACGAGACGGTGGGCTATCCGCTGTGCGAATGCCGCTGCGACGCCGTGCTCACCAGCCATGACCATTTTGATCACAACCATGTGTCGTCCTTGAAGGGGTCGCCCGTTCGCGTGTGCGAACCGGGACGCGCGCGGGTTGGAGGCGTGGAAATCATGGGCGTGGAAAGCTTCCACGATGATTGCCGCGGAGCAAAGCGGGGCAAAAACGTGATGTTCCGGGTGGAAGGCGACGGCCTTCGCCTGGTGCATCTGGGGGATTTGGGGCATCTGCTTACGCCCGGACAAATTGCGGCGCTGGGGCCGGTGGATGTGCTGATGATTCCCGTTGGCGGCGTTTATACCATCGATTCCCGGCAGGCCTTTCAGACGATGCAGGCCGTTTCGCCGCGCATGACCGTGGCAATGCACTTCAAGACGCCCGTGAACGGCTTTCCAATGATGGATGCGTCGGAATTTCTGCGGCTGACGGCGGCGGCAAGCTTGCCCAGGGAAATCGAAATTACCCGGCAGACGTTGGAAAGCCTGCCGCATGCGGCCGTACTGTCCTGGCAGTAAGCCGGGCTGTCCGTTGGGACGCGCTTTTGGCGCGTCCAATTTTTTTTGGAAATTCCGACAATTTCGGGAAGAGAAGTCATAATTCGCGCAAAAACGGAATACAATATGGTATAAAAATTGCAGCAAACCATGCATATATACATTTTTTTCACAACTGATATGCAGGGAAAAGGGGAATTATGTCGTATATTTATTTACATATGCATCGCATATACAAGCACTCGACAAAAATTATACATCCCATCGAACCCAAGCAAGGAGCGGATTTTTCCATGGAAACCATACTGGAAAGCGCGCGAAAAGTGCGGAGAGCATTGACATCGAACCCTGCGATGGTGCAAAAAATCGCATGTTTGATTCTGGCGGTTTTGCTGATTATGACCATCTGCATATTCAGTGCAAGTCTTTCGAATATGCAGGATGCATATTCATCTTCCAGAAATGAATTGGGAGAGCGCATTTATTCAAATTTGTACATGATGTATTCGTCCTATCAGGGCGCGTCGCAACCGGGCGCCAACGTACAGGATGACATTCTGCCGCGAATGCAGAAATACTATACGGCGGCGCAGACGTTGGACGACGCGATGGCAGGCTGCTTCGGCGAAACATACCGGGTGCTGACGTCCACGGTAAAATCGTCGCTGAACGACGCGTTTGATGCATATAGCGGCGCATATCGCATGGGAAAATCCACCGCCACGGCGGAAAGCAGCATGAACGCGTGCATGAATTCCCTGGAATCGCTGTTGCTTACGCGATTCAATGCGCAGGGCGCCGTCATTCCCGTGGAATGAAAATTCGACGAATGGTTTGAACGAGATATGCTGTTTCCATTATGAATAGGATAAATCAAAGCCTTCACGGCGCCGCCGGCGTTGCGGAGGCTTTCCGCTTTGTGGTATAATAAATGAAGTAAGCCGAGGATCAGGCGGGGTTGCCGGCGGGCGAAAGTTCGGAAACCGCACGCCGGCAATCACAGGGAAAGAAGATTAGGAATCGCGCGCGATTCCGGACCGGCGGGCGGAAGTTCGGGAACCGCACGCCGGCAATCACAGGAGGAAAGCAAATGCGCTGGGATGTAGGAATCGATCTGGGCACGGATGGCGTGCGCTTGGCGGAGATCAAGGCCGGACCGACGCTGGGCGAAGCGTCCGCGGTGGCCTTTCGGGAAGGGCAGCGTCAGCCCTTTGCGGCGGGAGATGCGGCCCGGGCGCTGGAGGGACGCGCCTGCGCGGGCGTGGAGGTGGCGCGGCCGTTGCTGGACGGAACGCTGCGGAATCCCTATCATGCCCAATGCCTGCTGAATTGGGCGTTTGCTTCGTCGGGGGAAATCTCGGGCAAGCGCAGGTTTTCCGCGCTGTTGACCTGCTCCCCCACCTCCAGACCGGTGCAATCGGAAGCGCTGATGAACGCCGCCACGGAGGCCGGCGCGACGGACGCCGCCCTGGTGCGCACGGACGCCGCCACGGCCGTGGGCGCGGGCCTGAACGTGCTGGCGCCGCAGGCGAGCCTGTTGCTGGATCTGGGCGCCGGGAAGATCACCGCAACGCTGTTTACCATGGGCCGGGTGGCGGAATGCGATGCGCTGCCCTACGGAATGGACAGGATCGACGAAAGAATTCAGCGCGGGGTGCGCACGCAGCTGGGCTTTGCCATCAGCCGCGCGGCCGCCCAGGAATTAAAGCACGCCATGGGCGCGGCCAGCGCGCAGTCCTCCCCGATGACCGCTTCCATGAATACGGCCGGGCTGGACATGGCCCAACGCCTGCCGCGGGTGTTCACCGTGACGCCGGAACCGGTGGTAACCGCCTGCGTGGATGTGGTTCGGGAAATTGTGGGCATGGCGGCGGGCGTAGTGGATCGCGCGCCGGCGGAACTTGCGGCGGATCTGAACGACGCCGGGGTTGTGCTGGCGGGCGGAGGCGCGCTGCTCAGCGGATTGGATAAGGTCATTGGCGACGCGCTGGGAATTCCGTGCCGGGTTGCGGAAGCGCCCCAGAGCTGCGGCGTTCGAGGCCTGTGCCGCATGATGGAAGACCCAAAGGCATATCGCGCCTTTTTCCGGGATAGCGCCACCGCGGGGAATACATGGCGATGATCCGGCGCGTCTGTCTGCCGGAGGGCAGCGCGGAATATGAATTGGTGCGCACGGGCAGGCGGGACGTGCTGATGAAAGCGCTGCCGCAGCGGAAAACGCGGGTATACGCGCCGGGATGGATGCCGTTGAAGGAATTGGACGCCATGGTTGCGGAACATTGGGCGGAAATTTCGGCCATCCATCGCGCCTTGGATGCGGATTTGGCCCGGCAGCGCCGGGAACATCCCCTGAAGGACGGCGCAACAATGCAAATTGCGGGCAGAACCGTTACCCTGCGCCGCAAACAGGGCGCCCGGGCGCGCGCGGAGCTTTTGCAGGAGGAGCTGTGGCTCACCGCGCCGCCGGATGCTTCCGAAGAACAGCTTCGAGGCCTGCTCAAGGCGTGTCTCAGCCGGTATGCGCTGGCCTATATTCGGCAGCGGCTGGAAATCTATGGGCCGCGCATCGGCGAAACGCCCGGGCGCGTAACGGTGCGGGATCAAAAATCCCGCTGGGGAAGCTGTTCCAGCAAGCGCAATCTGAATTTTCATTGGAAACTGGTGCTGGCGCCTCCGGAAGCCCTGGATTACGTGGTGGTGCATGAATTGTGCCATTTGCGGGAATTTTCTCATTCGCCAAAGTTCTGGAATCTGGTGGAAAGCCATTTCCCGGAATATGCCGTTTGGAAAAAATGGCTGAAGGACCATGGAAATGAACTTGGCGTGTAGTTTTTTCGTCTAAGAAACGGATTTTGTGCCGGAATTGTTGGTTGCGGCGCAAAAAGGTGTGTGTTATAATAGATTCGGAATCGCAAAGCGGTTCCGGGCCGGAAAAGCTCGTTCACCGCACGTGGAAAAACCCCGGGAGATTCAAAAATCGCCTGGAAACCTGCGCGTTGCGTTGAATCAATTTAGGAGGGATACATATGCGCAAATCAATCCTGCTGGTTGCGTTGGCACTGCTGGTTTCGGTGTCCGCAATGGCCGAAGGCGCGGTGGTCACGGCGACGCCGCCGGTGATTACCACGTCTCCTGAGGCGGTTTCCACCTTGCCCACGGTTTCCACGATAGACGTTGCGGCCGCCATGAACGGCTCGGGCGCGGTGCTGACCAATCGGGAAGTCTTTATCGTGCTGGATAACAATGGTTTGAAGGCGCTGTATCGCGTGCCCATGGACGGCACCACCGTTCCCACTTTGGTGGACAGCACGGACAATATCACGGATCTGGTCATGCTGGGCGAAGATTTGTATTATTTGCGCACGGCAAACGGCCAGACCATGGTGGGCGTGCGCAAGGCAGACGGTACGCGGGCAGTGGTGGCGACCTTTGCCGCCACGGACAAGGTGCATTCCCTGAGCGCTTACAACAGCGATCTGCTGGTGATCGTAAACGACCAGATGCATATTGTGTACACCGGAAACGGCCTGTGCCTGAAGCTGGTGGGCGCGCGCATGAGCGAATATGTGGTGGTGGACGATTATGCCTATTATTCCGCCCTGAGCGATTCGCTGAACTATGAAACCGCGTCCCTGCTGAAGGATGACGTCAAGGTTTCCCGTTCGGAAGGCTGCCTCTATCGCCTGAATTTGACCACCGGCAACCCTTCCCTTTTGCTGAAAGCGGGCGTGGACACCCTGAAATACGCCAACGGCAAGCTGTATTTCCACAATATTTCGGACAATTACGTCATGGGCAGCGGCGATGCGGAGTGGCTGGAAGGCAAGCTGTATAGCTATGACATCGCCACCGGCGCCTTGAACCGCATGCAGGACGATTACGATTGGGGCTTCTATCCCACCCGGGATGGCGTGATGGTGTATACTTCCGAAAGCCTGAAGCTGTTGAAAAAGGGAGAGGAATCCGTCGTGGTTTCGTCCCAGCCGGAAGAACCTTTGTACAAACCGGAACTTGCGGCCACGCTGGCGGGCGTAACCAACGCGGTGTGCGTGTATGAGCCCACGAACCAGCGGCTGATGCTGGTGTATCCCGACGGCACGTCTACGCAGGTTTACGCCGGAGATTTGCTGCAGGCCCAGGCCGAGGGCAGCGCGCTGGTGATGCCCAGCGCCACGCCTTCTTCCGAAGAAGGCGACCCCGCCAATGCCGGCAGCTGGTTTGCCGCCAGCAACAATACCGGCGCCGCCACGACGTCAGGCGTGACGTTTAAGGACGACACCACTTCCAGCACCGGAAGCGGCTCCAGTTCCACGGGCGGATCCTCCAGCGGCACGGCCACGGCGAAGCCTACCGCCAAACCCACCACCAAGCCCGCGGCCACGGCCAAACCCACGGCAAAGCCCACCGCCAAGCCCACGAGCAAGCCCGGAGCGACGGATTCCAGCTATATCTTCCCCAATTCCAGCACGAAGAAGCTGACGCGGAACGACGTGCTGGCGCTGGATCGTTCCATGTGGGGATTTGCCCGCAACGAAATTTATGCCCGCCATGGATATGTGTTTAAGAAACAGGTGTATGCGGACTATTTTGCGAAAAAGACCTGGTACAAGCCGGGCGGCTTCTCCACGAAGGATCTGAACGATATTGAATGGTACAACATGGATCTGATCAAGGCCATGGAGAAGGAATTCTCGGGCAGCGGAAGCGTTGCCACGGCGAAACCCACCGCCAGCGCCACGGCCAAGCCCACGAGCAATCCCGGAGCGACGGATTCCAGCTATATCTTCCCCAATTCCAACACGAAGAAGCTGACGCGGGAGGATGTGCTGGGCATTTCGAAGGATCTTTGGGGATATGCCCGCAACGAAATCTATGCCCGCCACGGATATGAGTTCAACACGAAAAAATATGCGGATTATTTTGCGAAAAAGACCTGGTACAAGCCGGGCGGCTTCTCCACGAAGGATCTGAACGATATCGAATGGTACAACATGGATTTGATCAAAGCCATGGAAAAAGAATTCGGCGTGTAAACATCGCCGCAGACGGCCCGGAAAACGCTTTGGCGTTTTCCGGGCTTTTGCGTAGCGCCACGGAAAGAAAACATCTCCGCTCCTTCTGCGTGCAAGGGCGGAGATGCGGCTTGTGAAGTTCCGGAAATGTGTTAATCCAGGAAGATGGGGTTGGTCCAGGCAATGCGTCCCTGTTCGTCCACCACGCTGGCGCGGATATAGGCGTAGGACTTGGGCAAAGTGAACTCGCCGTGCAGGATAGGCGCGTCCTGGGCGCGGACAACGTGGGTGGGCGCATAGCCGTAGTGGAAGCGGATCCGGTTCACAGGGGAACAATCCACCACGGCCCGGCCTGCGTCGTCCACGAAAAAATCGAAGATTTCCGGGCCGCAGGAGGCGTAAAAGCTGCCGGATTTCAGCGCGGCCAGAATGCTGTTCAGGTCGGGCGCGGCATTGACGCGTACCCAGCCGTTGCAATGTTGATCCATCTGGTGTCCGTCGTCCGTCGCGACGCCGAAAATGCGAATGCCCTGGCGCAGCAATTCATCCCAGTATGCGGCGTCGGTGTCCATGTCGTTTTCCATGGCGCAGCCGGAATTCCAAATCTCCATGGCAAAATTGCCCTGCAGCCGTTCGAAATCTCGGGCGGGCGTGGAACTCCATTCAGGATGACAGTAAATGGTCATGTTGTTGGCGGCGTGGAGCATGTCCAATATGGGCTGAAATTCTTCCTGGCTGGCTGCGCGCCCGCTTTCAAAACGTTGATCCTGGGCAAAACCGTTTCCGTCCTGTCTGCTGGGACCGATGCTTACGGCGTGAAAGCAGTGGATGCTCCCGTTGCCGGATTCGGGCAATCCGCAGTCCATTTCCATGCCTGGCACAATGATGATGTCCGTTTCCGGGGCAAAGTTTTGGTAATTGTAGATTCGATGGTCCGTGAGGGCCATGAAGTCGTATCCGTTTTGCTTGTGCAGCCGGATGACTTCCTCCGGGTTTCCGCGACCGTCCGAACGCCTGGTGTGACAGTGCAGCGCGCCTTTGAGCATGCTGTTGCCGGTTTTCGCAAACGCATTCTGCCGAATCATATTGCGCCTCCATCATTTTTCGCGTTTTCTGCGATTTCAGCCGTATTATACCAGAACAACCGGAATTTGTAAAGTGTTGGCCAGCGGCCGGCAGAGCCGGCATCCGCTAGCTGCCGCCGGTTTTGCGTGGGCCGTAACGAAAGGCCCACGCAAAGTTCCGTTCCGAAGACCATGCCGAAAGGTCTTCGGAACTATGTGATTTGCTGCGGCCGGCAGGGCCGGCATCCATTTGCTGCCGCCGACCGGC
>JAQXRL010000015.1 GCA_029218505.1 Eubacteriales bacterium
GCGCCAAGGGCCCCAAGGTATGGGTTATATAGGGATGACCCTTCCGGCCGAAGTAAACTTCCTTGCGCCACGGCTGCAGTTTTTCCGGAAAGCCCGGGCGCAGCTGAAAATCCATGAGGTAGTCGGATTCCGCATAATAGATTTCGCCGAACAGGCCTGCGGCCGCCATGTTGCGGACAATGGTCCAGGAACGGATATATACGTAATTTTCCGCCAGCATGTATCGCTTGCCGGATTCCCGAACGGCTTGCGCGATACGCGGCAAGTCCTCCCGCTTGGTACAGCAAGTCACTTCGCTGAGCACGTGTTTGCCGGCGTTCAGCGCCTGCACCACATGATCCGCATGGTTGGGAATGGGCGTGGCCAACACCACCGCGTCGCAATCGTCCTGCTGCAACAGCGCTTCCAGGCTGGGATACGCCTTGGCAATGTGATATTTTTCGGCAATGCGCCGGGCAAGTTCCTCGTCCAGATCCGCTACGGCGGTAATTTCTACGTGAGGCGCGAACTTTCCGGCCTGTATATGGCCTTCTCCGCGATGCAGCCCCACAACGGCGAGCTTGATTTTCTCCATGTTAGCATCCTCCTTCTGCTTCCGAATACAGTTTTGCAAAGAAATCCTTCGCGTGGTTCAGGCGCGCGACGCCCTCTTCTTCGGATTCCGTGGGAAATTCCATGGAGAAATCGCCCGTATATCCGCCCTGCACAATGGCGGATATGTACGCCCGAAAATCCACGCAGCCTTCCCCGTATTGCAGCAGAGAATTGCCCTTCACGGCATCCCGCAAGTGGGCATGCGCGCAGCGGTACGCCAGGCTTCCGGCAATTTCCGCAGCGTTCGCTCCCGCATACGTCATGTGGGCGGGATCCAGCGTAACCTTTATAGAATCGATCTGATCCGCCCAATACGCGGCAATATCCTCCGGTTGTTCCGCGATGGAGCGCTTGTGGGGCGCTTCAATGGAGAGGGTAACGCCTCGCGCCGCTGCCAAATCCGCCAATTCCGCATTGCGGCCGGCGATTTTTTTCAACCAATTCTGACGCTTTCCATCAGGCGGAATTCGTCCGGCGGCAAACGTCATCACTTTTGCGCCCAGCGCAGAGGTCAGGTTCAGGGCGTTTCGGGCAATCCTGTCCATGTCGTAGTCAATGTTTCCCGCTTCGTCCAGCCAGCTCAGGCCAAAATTCACCGCTACAATGCGCACACCGGAGGCCGCCACCGTGGAAATCGCCTCCGCCAGCTTTTCGGGCGTAGCGTTTCTTACGTCATAGTGGTCCACCCAGCCGGGCACCACGCAAAGCTCGGCTTTTTCGTATCCGGCATTGCGAATGTGCTCCAGGGCCTTCTTCAAGGGAAGCGTGCGAAAGATCATGGTGGATGGGATAATCCTGTCCTTCATTTTGATAACCTCCTGCAAAACAGATTGATAGAATGCCTACAACGGCAAAGAAACCACATTCCCCAGCAACAGCACCGCCGCCACAGCCAGCAGGATCCCCACTGCGTTGCGTCCGGTGATCTTCTCCCGAAAGAAGATCACGGATACCGGCAGCGCAAATACAAGAACCGAGCCGTTAAACACCGGGTAAAACACAATGCTGGGAAGGAGACCTGCAAGGCGTGCGTTGAGCAGGTTGTATCCGCAGCTGGCAAGGCTGCACAACGCCGCCCACAAAACCAGCTTGCGGCGCAGCGGCGGCGCCTTGCGCGCGCTGGATGGCAGAATGCGGCAACAGATTCCCAGCATCAGCGCGCCCAAGCCAAAGCCTGCTACCAACAGTTCATGGGTTTGCGCGGCGGCGGCGGTGGATTGGTGCAGCTTAAAGATCATGCCAACAGCCGTGTTCGCAGTTACCAATCCGGCACAATAAAGCTTCCATCTGCGGGAACCTCCTTTCTCCAATCCGCCGTCTACGCTGCAAAGCATGGCTGCCAGCATCAGCACAACCCCCAAGATTTGCGCCAGCGTGACGGTCTCACGCCAAAACACCGATCCGAGCAATGTTTGAAACACCAGGGATGAACAACCAATGAGCGTAGTGGCCGCCATTGGGCCAGTGGCCAGCGCCTGAGATTTGCAAAACAGATATGCAGCCAATGCAACGCCATAGGCTGCGCCGCACAGCAGCGTTTCCCGCTGCGGCAGTTGCCGCGCTCCCAGCGCCAAAGCCAAAATTGCGGAAAACACCGCCACCAAAGCATTGAAGCGCAGGGCCTCAAAAACGGAATCGCCCTGTCTGTTGGCATGGAGCAAAGCGCTGTACGCCAAGGCAAAACAGATGGAGCACACAAGCAGCAAATACAGAAACCGCACTTCCTTTCAAAATCTTGCGAGACGCCAATCTGCCCTGAATGCCGTTTCCCGGCAATTCCGCGTCAGATTGTGTGCAGGAATTCCCGTTCCATGTCCGCCTTTCTCCGCAGCGCACGGCGGGCAATTTCCATGCAGTAACCGCAAGTTTCGCATTGATGTCCGCATGCATCCCGATGCCGGAAATAATCCGCCGGAATCAAGGTCGCGTCCAGAATGTGCGCATGAAAACGCGTAGAGAACGCAGGCTCCGTAAGATCCAGCAAGTTTCCATGAAAGCGACCGCGAACATATGCGGAAACCACTCTTCTGGGAACCGCATGCATGCGGGTGGCCAGCTTTGCCTCGGAAAAATATGGCGCATACATCTCCATGTCTTCCGGGCGAATCCAATTGCCCTGCAGAAACAGCGCGGCCGCCTGTTCTTCGGAAACGCGATGCATGCATGCCCAGCACGGACTGGGAAAGCCCTCGGTTTGCGGCGGCTCCGAAATTTCCGATTCATGCGCAACCAGATTGTCGTGATATGTATGAAAGGGACAATCGTACAGGCAGCCGGAATTGGCGATCAGCCGAAGTTCCTTGCCATGCGCGCCGCACCATGCCTTCAGGCGGGCAATGTGGCGCATATCATGAAGGTGTTCCCGCTGCAGATAAAAGCTGTTGAAATCCGTCAGCAGTTCCATGGCCTGCACGGAACCGACGCGCATGTTCACGGAAGCGCACACGTCCATGTCTCCGAAGGCATCCTGCAATACGCGGGCCACAAAGGGAGAGGCGGTGGTGACGTCCTTCACGCCAAACTCCTTCCGCACAAACGCCGTTTCCCGGCGAATTTTTTCCGCAAACGCAGAGGAAGCGGCGCCCGGGCCATAGCAATTGGCGTTGTAGAGCAGGACAAGGCGTTTGCCCATGGAGGCAATGTCCCGAAGTTCCCGAAACATATCCTCCGCCCGGGAAGGTTCAACGGCAGATCGGGCGCTGGGTGCGCCGGGCAGAGAAAAGTACACGCCGGATATGTCTTTTGAAAAATCCCGCACCAGCGCGGACGTGCTGTCCAATTCATCCGCGCATTGATAACCAATCAAATAGCGCATAACATCCTCTTACAGCAGCGTGTTGTCCTTGGACTGCTTTTTGCCGACGATAATGTCCTTTGTGGCCTCGCGGTCGATGACCCACGGCTTGCGCTTGCGAAAGGGCGTGTCAAACTTTCGGGTAAGGCGCCCCGTTTTTTCCAAATGAACGTAACATTCCCGCATGCATCCTCTGGCGCCTTCCAAGGCGCTGCCATGGCGCATGTACAGTTCAATGCCGGTGCTTTGCTCCAGCACGGGGCTTCCCATCCACAGCTGATTGTAATCCTCTTCCTTCACGCCCGTGGCCAAGAAAGGATTGAACTTGGGATCGCCGCCCCGATAATACACGGAACATGCCTTCAAATCCAGCTTTGCGAATTCAATGTCATGGCCGGCAATGCGCATATGATCGGATTCGTTCATGGAAATGGCGTGTCCCGTACATCCGCGCACGCAGCATTTGCAACGATCGCAGATTTTTCCTTCATAAATGGGATCCGGTTCCAATTCCGCTTCCGTCAGCAACGCGGCAAAGCGCTGCAGCGGGCCGAATTCCGGGGTAAGAAACACCTTGCTCCAACCATATTCGCCCAATCCGGCGGCGTAAGCGGCAACGCGCATGTCAATCATGACATCCGGCGCAGGCTTGTCCGGTGAAACGGGCACGCTGACGGCAGGATCGCCCTCTTCTTTGTCAAAATACACGCTGGGACGCAAATAAATATTGGGCAGCGGCACGGATTCGTGCCCTTCGTCCTCCAATGCGCAACATAATTCCCGCAGGACGATGGGAGCAAACACCTCGTTGATGCCGGCATATCCCATGGAAGTGTATGTGGAAAAATAGGTGCCTTCTTCAATGCCGCGCAAATACCCTCTGGGAATTCGAAACGCCAGCACGACACAGCTTTTCGCTTCCGGAAAAATGTATCTGGGATCCTGCTCCTTGGGAGCTCCTTCAAAGCGGTCCATGGACGCAATGCCGCACAGGTCGGCCCCCAACTGCTTTGCCAGTGCTTTCACGGTTGTGGAAGTAATCATTGCACATTTCCTCCGTTTTGTTTTTCTCTCTAACCAATATTGTAATTGGGAAGAACGCGAAAAACAATTCGGTGGTTTTTCACTTTGTGCGATGATTTCTCATGTTTCGTCTGTTGTATCTGATGCGCCGGGGAAAAAACGGAGATTGGCCTGACGCCGCAGCTCCGACGGAGAAATATCGTATTTTTCCTTAAATGAAGTGCAAAAATGGCTAAAACTGTTGTAACCAATCTCCATGGAGATTGTCAAAAAATCCAAAGAAGTGCTTTCGATCATTTCATATGCCAGGTTCAAACGCAGATTTTTGATGTATTGTTGCGGCGTCATTCCATAATGTTTTTTCATCAAACGGCAGAGTTGCGCATGGCTTAAATTGCTCAAACGCAAAAATGCGGGCACGCCCTCTGCCGCATTTTGCAGGATCCCCATTTGATCCACGGCCATTCGCAGCCAGATCGGACTATTGCCCTGATTCTCGTGGGTAAGGTAACATTGCATGATTTTCCCCAGCAAAATGCGATACTGGCGCAAATGATCCGCATCGTCCAGCACCACAATACGGGAATATGTTTCCACCAGGGATCGAACTTCCCCGGGTTCCAGGTGCAAAAACGGCGTTCGGTCCGCCGCCGTGAGCATGTCTCGCGTGCCATATGCTTCAAAAAAACGTTCCATCTCCTTCGCATGCACCTGAAACGAAAGCAATTCGGAAACGCGGCTGTTTGGAGGAAACAGGTGTATATCGCTGGGCGTGATGAAAACGATGTCTCCGATGTTCAAAGGATGATTTGATTCATTGAGAATGTGCCGCACGTTGCCGGAAACGAGCAGTACGATTTCGTAAAACTCGTGGTTGTGCGGGCTTGTGTCCAAGGTGCGATTTCGCACAACGGCATGGCGGTAAACCTGCTGGGACGGCAAACGAAAGATATCGCCATTGAGAATCGTATGAAACAACTTTTCCACCTCCCCTATACCTATATATTTTATTCAGAATGCCCGTTAGAAGCAATTTGTTTTTCCATCACTTTCTCCGGTTTTTCATCATGTTTGCATGAAAACTGCCTGCAACGCAAATTGCCTAAACCCCGTTTTCCAACGCCTTACCAGCAAAATTTCCTCATGCGTTTGATATTTTTTCCATCAAAATGAGAAACGAACGAATATCTTTTTGGTTGCTGTTATGCTATATTATGAATATACCTTAAAAATTCCGGAGGTTCTTCATGAAACAGAAAAGCGGATTTCGAACGGATTTGCGGAAAAACTATCAATTTTATTTGATGATCCTGCCTGCGCTTTTGATGGTACTGCTGTTTTGCTATGGGCCAATGTATGGCCTGCAATTGGCATTCAAGAACTATCGGGTGCTGGATGGCATTGCGGGAAGTCCCTGGGTGGGGTTGAAGCATTTTCAACGCTTTTTCAATTCCCACAGTTTTGCGCAAGTCATCGGCAATACGCTGCGCATATCGCTGTTTGCCATTCTGTTCGGCTTTCCTCCGCCCATCATTTTTGCGTTGCTCTTTAACGAACTGCGCCACAGGCATTTTCAAAAGGTCGTGCAGACGGTAACATACATTCCCCATTTCATCTCCATGACGGTGCTGGTAGCCATGCTGTTCACGTTTTGCAACCAGACCACGGGCATTGTAAACATTCTTCTGGGGAAATTTTTTGGAATTGCTCCCATTCCGCTGATGCAGTCGGACAAATGGTTTGTCTTCATGTTCATCATCTCAGGCATATGGCAGGACATGGGCTATGGATCCATTTTGTACATTGCAACGCTCAGCACCGTGGATCCCGGGCTGCATGAGGCCGCCATCATCGACGGCGCGAACCGCGGCCAGCGCATATGGCACATCAATCTGCCCTGCCTGATGCCCACCATCGTGATCATGCTGATCATGCGAACCGGTTCCGTCATCACCGTAGGCTTCGAAAAGGTATACCTGATGCAAAACACCATGAACATCTCCGTGTCCGAAGTTTTGTCCACATATGTGTACAAGCTGGGATTGGTCAATTCACGATACGATTTTTCCACGGCGGTAAATCTGTTCACATCGGTGGTAAATTGCGTCATGCTGGTGCTGGTAAACTGGTTTGCCGGCCGCGTCAGCGAAAACAGCCTGTGGTGAGGAGGAGCATCATGAAACAGAAATTCAATGCATTTGACGTGCTGCTATACACCCTGATGATCCTGATTTTGCTGGCGGTGATCTATCCGCTGTGGTTTATCATCATTGCCTCCGTCAGCGAACCTTCCCTTACCAACACGGGCCAGGTATTGCTGCTGCCCAAGGGATTTACCGTGGCGGGGTACGCCATGGCCCTGAAGGAGCAAAGCATCTGGACCGGATATCTGAATTCCATCGTATACACCGCGCTGTATACATGCATCGGCCTGGTACTGATTTTGCCGGCAGCCTACGGACTTTCCCAACGCGATCTGAAGCTGAAAAAGCCGCTCATGGGAATCTTCATGGTGACCATGTTCTTTGGCGGCGGATTAATTCCCACATATCTGCTGATCAAGGGCTTGGGCATGCTGAACACCCTGTGGGCGCTGGTATTGCCCGGCAGCGTATCGGTGTACAACATGATCGTGGCGCGCACGTTTTTCGCCACCACCATCCCCTATGAGATTCAGGAAGCGGCCAAAATCGACGGCTGCAACGATTACACCACGTTTCTGCGCATCGTGCTGCCGCTGTCGAAAGCCATTGTGGCGGTGCTGGCGCTGTGGTATGCGGTGGGCATGTGGAATTCGTATTTCAACGCGCTGGTGTATATCAGCAGCGAAAGCAAATATCCTCTGCAGCTGGTGCTGCGGGAAATCCTGTTCCGGAACGAACAACTGGCCAGTTCCTTCGATGGAGATCCCAAAAGCTACGAAGAACTGTACCGCACATCCCAATTGCTGCGGTATGTGGTCATGATCGTGGCCAGCGTGCCCATGCTGATGGCCTATCCGTTCGTACAAAAGTTCTTTGTGAAGGGCGTCATGATCGGTTCGGTCAAGGGTTGAAGCGATATTCTGGAAGCCATTGCTTCCCGAAAATAAAAGGAGGTTGTATTCATGAAACGATTTCTGGTACTGGCGCTGGTCGTGTGCATGCTGCTAAGCGCATGCGCGATGGCGGAGACGGACAATTCCGCCTTCGTAACCCGAGAGGTGGAATGGCCCATCACCACCGAGGACATTACCATCAAGGTGATGGGGCCCAAGGCCGCCATGCATGTGGAATGGGCGGATATGGATCTGTGGCAGTGGCTGAGCGAGGAAACCGGCCTGAAGTTCGAATTCATCACGCCAGCAGCCGAGTCCTTCCAGGAGCGCAAGAGCCTGGCGTTTGCTTCCGGCGACATGCCGGATCTGTTCATCAACGGGGGCTTCAAGGCGGAAGAGATCGTGCAATACGGCGTGGAGCAGGGCCTGCTGGTGGCCATGGACGAGTATTTTGACTACGCGCCCCATGTGGCGAAGGCCTTTGAGGATTATCCCGAGGTGTATGCGTCTTCCGTGGCGGAGGACGGACACATCTATACCCAAAACCTCATCAACCTGCCCATCTGGACCGCCACCAGCCGTCATCTGTTTTTGAACACCACCTGGCTGGAGCGCGTGGGCATGGAAATTCCCACCACCATCGACGAATACCACGACGTGCTCCTGGCCTTCAAGGAACAGGACGCCAACGGCAACGGCGACGCCACAGACGAAATCCCCCTGGGTGGCCAGAAGAATTTGGACAGCCTGCGCGGCGTGCTGCTGTCCGCCTACGGCCTGGTGAGCAACGGTTTTGAAATCGAGCGGGATTCCGGCGAGATCGTATACGCGCCCATCACGGAAAATTACAAGGCGTACCTCAAAACCATGCACACGTACTGGAGCGAAGGTCTCATTGACATCGACATGTTCAGCCAGGACGGCACCAGCATGAACGCCCGCGCGGCAGAGGATCTGTACGGTTCCTTCGCCGGACTGGCCTCCTTTGTCATCGCGCCTGCATCCATGATCGGCGATTTCGCCATGCTGACGCCCCTCACCTCCGAAATGAACGACAAGCCCCTGCAGTATTACAACGGCGCGTTCGGTATGGGCGTTGCGGCCATTAATTCTCAGAGTGAGCACATCGAGGAATGCATGCAGTTGTTGGATTGGATGTACACCAAGGAAGGCGTGCTTTCCATGAGCTATGGCCCCCACAATTATGGCTTCGTTCCGGAAACCGGCGCCCATTACTTCATTCTGGCGGACGGCACCGGCGGCGCGGACGACAGCTATCGCGGCACGCTGACGATTGGCCCGGGCACGGCGCTTCCCGTAAACATGCGCGCCAGCGAAGACAGCTATTCGGCCTTCTATTCCGATTCCGTGAACAATTACAACAATTCCGTGCTGTGGGCGCAAATTTGCGAGCACGCGCTGCCGTACATTCACTATGCGCAGCCCAGCGTTGTCTGGACCAGCGACGAAGCAACCGCGATGTTGAGCATCACGGAATTGAAAACCTATGTGGAAAACATGGAAGCGAAGTTCATCACCGGCGAGGCGGACATCGAC
>JAQXRL010000016.1 GCA_029218505.1 Eubacteriales bacterium
GGGGTAATGGGGGTCGCTTTTTTTCAGACGCTGCGGGGGGGCGTGGTTAACGCGCTTTTGGCCTTTGGCGGCTGCGGCGGCCACCGCCAGCGCCGGCGCCAAATCCGGAATGGAGGACAGGTCAATTTCAACGGAAGAAAGGCTGTCCGCCGCAACGGTGACGGAATCCTCCCGCTGCGTTACGCATGCGCCCATGGCCTGTATCAGATCCATCACGGCACGGTCTCCCTGATGGGAATCGCGCGCAAGTCCTGTGAGCGTGACGCTGCCTCTTGCGGCTGCCGCGCACAGCAGCAAAGCGGCGTTGGACCAGTCTCCTTCGGCGGATACGATGCCTGGAGAGCGGTATTGCTGTCCTCCCGGCACGTGCCAGCCATGACGCAGAGGTTGTGCGGAAACGCCGAATTGTTTTAATGCATCCAGCGTCATGGTTACATAGCCCGCCGATTCCAAATCGTCTGACAGCACGATTTCGCTGTCTTCGTGCAACAGGGGCAGGGCAAAAAACAACGCGCTGACATATTGCGAAGAAACGCTGCCGGGAAGGTCAAAGCGTCCCGGGGTCAATTGCCCAAGGGCGGAAACGCGGTTTGTGCCTTCTCCGCGAACGGAAACGCCGTGGGGGCGCAATGCGGAAAACATGGCATCCATGGGGCGCTGTGGCAGCCGGCCCGCCAGCAAGAATTCCGCGTCCGCGTGCAACGCGCAGGCAACGGGCAGCAAAAAGCGATATGTAGAGCCGCTTTCGCCGCAATCCAGCAACGGACGCTTGGCTTGCGAACGAACGGGCCGCACCAGCAATCCGTTTTCCTGGGGCAGGATTGCTGCGCCCAAGGCGGAAAGACACCGCGACGTGGCCTCCATGTCCCGGGAAAATATGCCGAAGCGAAGGAACGTTTCTTCTTTGGAAAGGGCGGCGCAGATCATCAGCCGGTGGGCGCAGGATTTTGACGGAATGGCGGGAAGATTTCCGTTTGGCAGCGGCCACCATACCTGGGCGGTCATGCGTTGGCCTCGGGGCAAAGCCCCAAACGCAAAAATTCTCGCGCCTCGTCCAGAGAAACCTTCATCAATTCGCAGCGGCCAATTTCCCGGATGACCACCAGCGTGATGCCGCCGGAAGCGCGCTTTTTGTCCGATAGCGTGGCGGCAAACAGGGCGTCCGGGTCATACCCGGTATCGCAAGGAAGGTTGTATCGGTCAAGCATTTTTGCCAACAGCACGGGGACTTCTTGAGGGCATAGCCCTTTGGCGGCACAGGCGCGGGCCATGATGCCCATGCCCGCCGCAACGGCTCTGCCGTGGGGAATGGAATAACCGCTGTCTTTTTCGATGCCGTGACCAAAGGTGTGTCCCAGGTTGAGCAGTTGTCTGTCGCCCATGTCGCGCTCATCCCGATTTACCAGATCCCGCTTGATGGAAACGCAGCGGGCGATCATTTCTCCCATCGATATGCCGCTGGGAGATTCCAACCGGGAAAACAGTTCCGCGTCGCTGAGCAGTCCGTATTTGATGACTTCCGCCATGCCGTTTTCGTATTCGAAGCGTGGCAGCGCGCTGAGCGCGTCCGTATCGCAGGCCACCAGATCCGGCTGATAGAACGCGCCCGCCAGATTTTTGCCCGCAGGCAGGTCAATCGCGGTCTTGCCGCCCACGGAGGAATCCACCGCCGCCAGCAGCGTGGTGGGAAGCTGGGCCAGACGAATGCCGCGGAGATACGTGGCCGCGGCAAAGCCTGCCAAATCGCCCACGACGCCGCCGCCCAGGGCAAAAATCCAATCCGTGCGGGTCAGATGATTTGCGCAGAGGAAACTTAAAAGAGACAGATATGTTTCCGCACACTTGGATGTTTCTCCATGGGGAAAGGTGAAACGGCATACGCCAAAGCACATGGATTTCAGCGCGGATTCCAGGCGATCCCCAAAGAGACGGTCCACGTGATCGTCCGATACCACGCAAACCTTGCCGACGCCGCCCAGTTCGGCAGCAAGCCGGGCGGAGGATTCCAGCATGCCTTCGCCGATGTACATCGTATAGTTCTTGCTGCGGGTTTCCACGCGAATTTCTCGCATTATCCGTCCACCTCCTGTTTTATCCTTCGCCCGTCGTCCAACAGGCGAATCAGCGCTTCTTCGTCGCCTTGGGCCATTGCGTCCCGGTATTGCGCCAGTTGTTCTATCAGAAAGTCCACTTCCCGGATCAGGTTGTCTCGGTTTTCCAGAAACAGCATGGCCCACATTTCCGGATTCAGCCAGGCAACGCGGGTCAGATCCTTGTAACTGCCTGCCGAAAAGCCCTTGTGCAGGCGGGCAGTGGGACTTTTGATATAGGCGTTGGATACCACATGGGCCATTTGGGACGTGAAGGCGATAATTTCATCGTGCTGTTCGGCGGTGTTTACAGAAATTTTGCCAAATCCCGCCGGCGATAACGCGGTCTTGATGCGTTCCAGCAGCTGGATGTCGTCAAATCTGGGCGGCACCACCACCATACAGGCGCCGTCAAACAAGCTGGCCCGGCTGGCGCGAAAGCCGGAATGGTGGGTGCCGGCCATCGGATGTCCGCCGGCAAACACGAAGCCGTATTCCTCCGCCAGGGCAAAGCCCGTCTTGCACACAAGCCGCTTTGTGCCGCAGCAGTCCATGACCAACGCGTCCCGGCGCACAAAGGGCGCGATGTGCTGAAGGTATTCCACCGCCGCCTGCGGGTACAGCGCCACCAGAATCAAATCGCAGTCCGGCAGACGTTCCTCCGTGAGGTTTCCGTCGATGGCTTCGGATAGCGCGGCAAATTCCATGGTGGCTTGATCCCGATCGAACCCCAGCACCGTCATGTTCGGATCGCGCTTGTACGCCTTGGCCAAAGAACCTCCGATGAGTCCCAGGCCAGCGATTCCCACGATCATTGCAATGCCTCCCGAATTTTTGCCACGCGCTTGGCGACATGGTCGAATTGTTCTGGCGTCAGGGACTGCGCGCCATCGCACAGGGCGTGCATGGGGTCGTTGTGCACTTCGATCATCAATCCGTCTGCGCCGCAGGCTGCCGCCGCCATGGCCATGGGTTCTACCATGCGGGAAATTCCCGTTGCATGGCTGGGATCCACCACTATGGGCAGATGGGTCAATTCGTGCAACATGGGCACGGCGGAGAGATCCAGCGTGTTGCGGGTATAGGTTTCAAAGGTGCGGATGCCGCGTTCGCACAGGATGACTCGTTCGTTTCCGCCCGCCATGACGTATTCCACGCTCATGAGCAGTTCTTTTAATGTGTTGGCCAGGCCGCGTTTGATGAGCACCACTTTGTCGGTGCGGCCCAGCGCCTTCAGCAAGTCAAAATTTTGCATGTTTCGCGCGCCAACCTGTACCACGTCCACATCTGCGAACAAATCCAGATCTTCCGCGGACATGATTTCGGACACAATGGGCAGACCGGTTTCCCGCTTTGCTTCCAGGAGGAGTTCCAGACCATCGGCCTTGAGTCCCTGAAAATCATAGGGCGATGTGCGGGGCTTGAAGGCGCCGCCTCGCAGCAGGGTTGCGCCGGAGGCCTGTACGCTCTTGGCCACGGAAATAATCTGGTCGCGGCTCTCGACGGAACAAGGGCCGGCGATGATTTGGAAATGACCGCCGCCCAGCTTTACGCCGGCGATGTCAATGATGGAATCCTCTTCGTGAAATTTGCGGTTTGCGTTTTTGAAGGGTTCCGAGATGCGTTTGACGCTCTCTACGATGCTCAGGCTTTCCAGCATTTCCACGTCGATGCGGGAAGTATCGCCAATCAGACCCAAGATAACGTGATATTTCCCTTCAGACACATGAACGTCCAATCCCATGGTTTTGAACCATTCGATCAGACTTTGACGTTGCTGCAATGTGGTTCCCTGCTTCAAGACTGCGATCATGAGAAATCCCTCCTTTTGATATGAAAAGATGCCGCACAGATGTGACTCTGTGCGGCATCCAACACGGCGATTGCCGGTTTCTGCGTCCTTTCAGGCGGCGTTGTGCGCAGCAGAAATCACTTTTACCTTCCGAAAAAAGTAAAAGCAATAAAAGAAGAAATATGCGCCTGTCAGCATGGCGGCAATCTTCATGGCTGCGTCCTCCCTGTTACGATTACTGTAAATATACCACGGACTTTCTCGGTTGTCAAGCGTCTTGCAGATTAGAAATCGGTGTCAATTGTGTTATGACGTGCGCAATCTGCCTCATTTCCGGGAAAGCGTGAGCACAGCGCCGCTGTTGTGGTTCAACGACAGGCGGCCATTCTGAAGCTTTGCGCTGTCGTCCTCGCTGATGCAATCCGTCGCGTGCCAACCATTTTTCAGCGTGAGAGAGACCGATTGCGGGAACGGTTCATAGTTGATGGCGATGATCAACCGGGTGTCGTCGTCCACCACATGCTCGGTCAGTCCCACAGTGGGCAGATCCACGGCGGCGCATTTCTCGCCGGAGCGCAGGTTCATGACCTGATAGAAACGGTACAACGGCTGTGCGGTTTCGGAATCCGTCATGCCGGGCAACACCGCCATGGTCTTTTCGATGGGAGAGAGCAGGGTGTATACGCAGCCTTTGCCCATCTGGAATTTGGACAGCACGGGATTGCCGTCATCCGCATGCATCAGGATCTGTGCGCCGACGCTCTCTGTGCGAATGGTGAAATCGCTTTGCAGGGAAAGCTTTTCACCGCCGATTTCCAACGTGCGGGTGGATGGGGCATGGGCGCGGGTGAGCACGCGCAAGCCGGTCAATTCCGCGAACGGGGATACCATGGCGCCGTCCAGGGATAGATACAGGATTGCGCCGTTTTGAACGCGCTGCATGAGTTCGGCCTGAGCGCGCCTGGTCAGAGGAGAATATCCGTTCAGCGAGGGCAACAGGTATACCCTTGCATCCGGCAGGGGATCGTTGATCCAGGCAAAGGAAAGATCCAATCCGGCCTGTTTGGCCAGAAGAAACGCGCCGTAGGCTGCGGCCCAGCAGTCCTGGCCGGGCGTGAGCAGGCACACCGCATCCGTGATGCGCTGGGGCAGGGGATAAACAGGCAAGCGATCCACGAAATTTGCGAAACGCGTCATCTCCTCCAGCACGGGTTTTTTGCGTTTGTCCAGATAGAACAGCCCCAATTCCCGTTCCACGGCATGCCAATCGTAGGGCGTCAGGGTCAGTGCGCTTTGCTCGTTGGCGCACCACCACATCATGCCCCGGCAATCGTGGGCCAGCAGCGTATGCAAGGCGGCGCGAACATAATCCGCCGCATATTCGTCGGAAATCATCATGGGCCCCAACACGCCGGTTTCTTCCGCGAAACAGGGCTTTCCGCCAATGCCGGCATAATACAGGGATTCCGCCGTGGCATGCAGCGCGCTCTTCATCTGGTTTAAGGGGTCGGTATCGCAGTGAGGCGTGAACAGCGGGTAAGGATGGGTGCAAAGCACGTCCAGAAACTCTCCCTGGTCCTGCATGCGCCAGGTGCCGTTTGGGGAAAGACTGTGCATGCCGGATACGATGGGATGCGCCGCGTCCTCCACGCGAATGGCCATGGAGATGGTGGATGCCCAAACGTATGCCTGTTCGGAATTTTCCAGCGGGCCCATGCAATTGCATTCGTTGCCCAAATCCCACGCCATGATGGCGGGATGCTCCCGGAAGCGCCGTACCATCAGGCGCACAAACTTGATTTCCCATTTCATCGCAAGGGCGTCCGTCATGACGTTGCGGCCCTGCAGCATTTCGGGCACGAACAGACGGCCGCTCATCCAGCCGGTGAGCAGACCCACCACCAGGCGAATGCCGTACTGTTCCGCCAGATCACAAAAGCGGCCAAAGCGTTCCAACATCGTCTCGTCTACGCCGGCCTTGCCCGCCTCGGTGTCCGGCAGGGGCTGTTCGCCCATGCGAACCTCCACCGGGGTTCCGCCTCCGCCGCAGTGCATGCGCAGAGGCTGAAAATCGCTCCACAACGGGAAAACCCGCAACGTGCAGATGCGGTTCTCCGAAAGACGCCGCAGGTCGTCCTCTACGATTTGCTCGTCCCATTGGCTCCACATGCGCATTCCGGCGTGGGAAGCCCAGTAATTGCAGCCCACGAAAAAAGTGCCCTGTTGAAATCCTTGCTGTTGCATAGCGCGCTGTTCCTCCGATTGATGGCTTTTTCGTTATTGTACGCGAAACGGCGGAAAATTTCAAGGGGGAGAAAAGACAAATCCGGTGACAAAGGCGATTTGCGCCGCGTCAGTCTTTCATTCCATAAAGCTTTGCCAGATGCGCCGTCCACGCGCGCCATGCGGCAAAATCATAGGGCTTTGCGCCGGTGACAAAGTGGTTGTAGAAGCGCCGCCCATCTTCCGTCCATTCGATGATCCACAATTCCTGTCCGTTCCGTTCGGGCAACTGCTGCAACAGGCGGCTGGAATTGGGGGATTCGTCGTAACAGCCGATGGCCACGGTGCGCCGGGAGCCGTCCGCGGCAATGGCTTGGATGGAATAATCCCCTTGATGGCGGCACAGCGTGTCGTTTGCCGCGTATAGCGCCGCTTCGCCGCCGCATTCCTTTCGCACGATCATCAGCGCGAAGAACTGCTGAGATTGGCGAATCCAGAAATAGGGCAGTTTCTTGTGAAAATCGCTGTCCACCACGGAATAGTTGAACAACATGGGCCACATGTCCACCAGAGACCACCAGATGACGCCGGTTTTGCGCCAGCGTTCCGTGCGGCAATACTCAATGACGTCCTTGAACACATCCGCGCAGATGATGTTCACGGCAAGGCAGTAGTCCTGCCATTGAGAAACGGGGAAATCCTGTCCGTACCAGTCTTCGCACAGCTCCCTGCCCGTCTGCCGCCATGTGCAAAAGTAATCGTCCCATTGGTGCAGGGCGTTGGTCATCCTGGATGGGTCGATGGGCGTGTTCCACAAGCGCGTTGCCCGCGCCTGTTCCCGGGCAAAGATGCGCGGATTATCCGTCATGGCGTTGATGGCGATGGGGCCTGTTTCGCCGATAAACAGGCTTTTGCAGGCGCGAAGGGACTCGCCGAAATGCTTCGTGGGGGGATACAGGTGGGCTTCCGGTTGGATATGGGAGACGTTGCCGGCACGGCGATCGCATATGTTTGCATCCGATGCATAGGGAGAGCTTTCCACATAACTGCGATAAGGATCATAGCGCAGCACGCATTCCCGCAGCGTCCATCGGGAAATTTTGTTGTCGGAAGGCAGAATCGTGCTGTCGCCGTGGGTCCACGTCAGGCATTCGTCGTCCTCGTTGTCGCCGCACCAAACCGCCAGGGAAGGATGATTGCGCAGCTTTTCCACAATCTGCCGCGTTTCCCGGGCGACAGCTTCCTGATACCAGGCGTCCACGGGCGGAAATTCGCAGCCAAACATGAAATCCTGCCATACCATGATGCCGTTGCGGTCGCAAAAATCAAAGAACGGATGATCCTCATAGATGCCGCCGCCCCAGATGCGCACCATGTTGCAGTTCAAATCCAAAACCAATTCCAGAGCCCGGTCCACTTTTGCGTCCGCACGGGAATGCAGCGCATCCAAGGGCTTCCAATTGGTGCCGTTGATGTACACGCGCTGGTTGTTTGCGATGAATACAAATTCGCCGTCGCCGTTTGGCAGAATATCCTCAGAACGTTCCAGACGCAGGGTGCGAATTCCCCATTTGGATGTCCACAGGGAAATTCGTTCTGCGCCGTTGTACATTTCCAATGCCACATCGCACAGGTTGGCGTCGCCAAATCCCCTGGGCCACCACAGCGCAATTTTGTTCCTGGGAACGGAAAACCGCAGCGCGCCTCTGGGAAAATCCACGGGCATTTCTGTTTCATAGGCAGTTTTTCCCTGATAGGAAAGCGTGCAGCGCAGGCGATAGGCACTCAGGTCAACCCGCGGCGTGACAAAGTTCCATACCATGCCCAGGTCCACCGTTTCCTCTTTCACGCGCGCGGTATACAGGTATACTTCGTCAAAACGTTCCGGCGGCAGCGATTCCAAGTACACGTCTCGATAGATCCCGGATGTGAGCAGCCTGGGCGCATTGTCCCATCCCCATTCGTGGCGTGCCTTGCGCAGATAGGGCTGGCCTGCATAACAGGTGTGTTCCCGGGAAACGGCGAGAATGTCGTATTGCTGCTTTCGCGCCCACAGCATGGCGCTGCGCAGGACGACCTTCAGGGTGTTGCCCTTGGCCAGCAGGTTTTTGCGTATGTCTATTCGGTGCGTCATGAACATGTCCTGGGCGTCATATTGCTTTTCTCCGTTGAGATAGATCTCCGCAATGGTGTCGATGCCCTCAAACACCAGTTCCTGCGTCCATCCTGCCTCGAAGTTCGGAGCATCAAAGCGGCGGATATATGTCCAATCGTCTATTTGTTCAAATGCCGATGCCGCATGTGCGTTGTCTGCCGGCATACAGTCTGCCAAAATCCCTTGCTCTTCCATCGCAAGTTCCACGTTGCCCGGCACCGTGGCCGGGATTTCCACACGCCGCCCGTCTCCCGGCATGGAAAAGGAAAGCTCCCATGTGCCGTTCAGTGTGTATCGCATGCCTGTGTCCTCCGTGTTGTTCTTCTATATCGCTGCAAACATTATAGACGATCCGGGATTTCTTGTCAATAATTTAATTTATTAACTATAGCAAATATAGAATGGGCATTTTTCAAAGCCGAAGCGAAGAAAAATACCGGCTGAAAGAGGATTGTTTCTCTTTCGGCCGGCTTGCGTTTTGCCAGGCAGGCTGGGATTTCTAAATTATTTCAGACGGATTACCGCAAGTCCTACAAGGCAGATAAATACGCCGACAATCTTATTCCAGGTGAAGGCTTCGTGATAAAGCGTCCATCCCACAAAAATCAGCAAGACTGCAAGAAAAGAACTTTGCACGATGGAAGCTGTGCTGACCTGCCATCCCGCCTTATACGCATATATGAAGCCAACTTCAAG